>JBATMT010000542.1:0-7466 GCA_049289975.1 Paracoccaceae bacterium
CCTCGGCCTCGGCCTCCAGCTTGCGCCAGATTTCCAGCGCCTCGATCATGATCGGCAGTTCCGACGGATCGCGCCCCTGCTTGCGGATCCAGCCCCAGTTGCGGCCCGATTGTTCGCCCGCAATCCGCCCCTTTTCGCACAGCACCACCTTCACGCCCGACCGGGCAAGGAACCATGCGGTCATTACCCCGGCGACACCTCCGCCGATGACAACCACATCGGCCTCGCGCGGGGGAGGAGAGGAAAAACGGGCGGGGGTTTCGCGGGTGATGGGAAAGCTTTTCATGAGGCCAGATGCATAACCAAGCGGCGCATGAAGTCCAGCCCCGCCTCGAACTCTGACACTTCAAGATATTCGTCAGGCTGGTGCGCCTGCGCAATGTCACCCGGCCCGCAGACGATGGCCGAATAGCCCTCGGCCTGAAACTGCCCCGCCTCGGTGCCATAACTTACCACCGCCGTCGAGTTCAGTCCGGTCAGCGCCCGCGCCACTGTTTCCGCACCGCCATCCTTTTCGGGCTTTAGCGCGGGCACGTCCAGATAGCGCTCAAGCACGATCCGGGTCTCCGGCCTGACCGCCTGCATCTCGGCCTCGATCCGGCGCACCTCGGCTACCATCCGCGCTTCCCAGTCCGCCAGCGACTCTCCGGGCACGACCCGGAACCCCAGATCGAACCGGCAATCCTTGGCCGTGATGTTCTGCGCCGTCCCACCCGAGATCGTGCCCACATGCGCCGTGGTCCACGGCGGATCGAAGGCAGCGGCCAGCTCCGACGGTTGCCTTGCCTGATTCTCGGCGTTCACCACATTGCACCAGTCGATGAGTCGCGCGCCCTGCATGATCGCATTGACCCCGGTGTGCATGATCGAGGAATGCACCTCGAACCCTTCCACATGTACCTTGTAGCCGACGCCGCCCTTGTGACCATTGATGATCCGCATCCGCGACGGCTCGCCCACCACCACGGCAGAGGCACGCGGCAAGGTCCGCGCCATCTCGGCAATCATCGCGGGCGCTGCAAGGCATCCCAGTTCTTCGTCATAGGACAAGGCGATCTGCAAGGGTCGCTTCACGCCCGCCGCCAACGCCATTGGCACCGCCGCAAGGGCCAAAGCGTCGAACCCTTTCATGTCGCATGTGCCGCGCCCGTAAAGCTTGCCGTCCCGTTCCGTGACCGTCCACGGGTCACTCGTCCAGGCTTGACCATCTACTGGCACCACATCTGTATGACCAGAAAGCACAATTCCGCCAGCGACTTCCGGGCCGACATTCGCGTAAAGACTGCACTTCTGCCGATCCTCGCTCCAGACGCGGCAGCTCGTGACGCCAAACCCGGCAAGGTAGCCCTCGACCCAGTCAATCAGCGGCAGGTTGCTGTCGCGGCTGACACTCGGGAAGGACACAAGCTTGTCCAGAATCTCGCGCGCAGCAGCCAAGTCAGTCTTCATTCCAGCATCCTTCCGACGGTCCTTGCCCACCCTAACGCGGAGTGCTCCGGCAGAATGCCTGATCTCTCATGCAAACTGTACGATCAATCCCACTCAACACCTGACAAATTTGAGTGTTGCCGGGTGGCACAAAATCACTAACACTTATCGGCAAGGATCCGGGAGAACCCGGACATAATAACGATAAAGTTCCGACTGGGGGTCGCATATGCCCGATGGGGCTCAGCCCGTCCTTGATGTCAAGGACCTGAAGACCGTTTTCAAAACCCGTTCCGGGGATATCCACGCGGTCAACACGGTGAGCTTCGAAATTCGCCCCGGCGAACTTCTGGGAGTTGTCGGCGAGAGCGGCTCGGGAAAGTCGGTCACGATGATGTCGCTGATCGGCCTTCTGCCCTCACCTCCCGCCGATGTCTGCGGCGGCAACGTGATGTTCGACGGCACCGATCTTCTGAAATGCTCCGAAGACCACCTCCGTTCGATCCGCGGCGCCGGGATCGGCTTCATCTTTCAGGACCCGATGACCTCGCTCAATCCGGTCTTTACCGTCGGCTTCCAGATCATGGAGCCGCTCCGGGCGCACATGGGCTTCGACAAGGCAGGCGCCCGCGTCCGTGCCAAAGAGCTTCTGGAACTCGTCGGCATTCCCGACCCCGAGAGACGGCTCAAGGATTATCCACACCAGTTTTCCGGCGGCATGCGGCAGCGCGTGATGATCGCCATCGCGCTGGCCTGCGATCCCAAGGTTCTGATCGCCGACGAACCCACCACCGCGCTCGACGTGACCATTCAGGCGCAGATCATCGAGTTGATACGCGACCTCCGCCACAAACTCGGCATGGCCATCGTCTGGATCACCCACGACCTTGGCGTCATCGCTGGCATCGCCGACCGCATCCTCGTGATGTACGGCGGCCAGATCGTTGAGCAAGGCCCGGTCAGAACTGTCTTCGGCGATCCCCAGCACCCCTACACACGGGCGCTGCTCAAGACCGTCCCGTCGATTCGCGGCGAAAAAGCCAGCAAACTCAACGTCATCGAAGGCCAGCCGCCGATCCTGACCGCCGAGCCGAAGTCCTGCTCGTTCCGCGCCCGCTGCACCCACGCCTTCGACCGCTGCGCCCGCGAAAATCCCCGCCGCTATCCGGTCGGCAACAGCCACGACGTGGCCTGCTTCTGGGACCCAGCCACCGGAGGGCCGCGCAATGTTTGATGGTGTGCCCGGCAAGAAACTTGTCGAGGTCAAGGGCCTCAAGATGTACTTCCCGATCACGGCAGGCATCTTCCGCAGCAAGGTCGGCGATGTGAAGGCCGTCGACAACGTCTCGTTCGACATCTTCGAAGGCGAAACGCTGGGCCTCGTCGGCGAGTCCGGCTGCGGCAAATCCACCTGTGGCCGCGCCGTCCTGCGCCTCTACGATCCCACAGAAGGCTCGATCAAGATCAACGGCGTCGAAATCGGCAAGACGCCGCAAGGCGAACTGCGTAGCATGCGCCCGGCCATGCAGATGGTCTTTCAGGACCCGCAGGCAAGCCTCAACCCCCGCATGACCGTCGCAGGGATCATCGGCGAGCCTCTCGACGAACATACCAAGCTGAACAAGGCCGAGAAACTCGCCCGCATCTACGAACTGATGGACGCCGTCGGCCTCAACCGCAGCTTCGCCAACCGCTATCCGCACGCCTTCTCCGGCGGCCAGCGCCAGCGCATCGGCATCGCCCGCGCCCTCGCGCTGAACCCCAAATTCATCGTCTGCGACGAACCCATCGCCGCGCTCGACGTCTCGATCCAGGCGCAGGTCGTGAACCTCCTCGAAGAATTGCAAGACCGCCTTGGCCTGACCTACCTGTTTATCAGCCACGACCTGAAGATGGTGCGCCACATCGCCGACCGCGTCGCGGTCATGTACCTTGGCCAGATCGTCGAGATCGGTCCGCGCGACGGCCTCTACACCACCCCGCTTCATCCCTACACGCAGGCGCTTCTATCCGCCGTCCCCGACCCGGACCCCGAGATCGAGGCGAACCGGCGGCGCATCATCCTCAAGGGTGACGTGCCTTCACCTGCCAACCCACCCAAGGGCTGCAACTTCTGCACGCGCTGCCCAAAGGTCATGGACATCTGCCGTCAGGTGGAACCTGTCCTGACAGAGATCGAGCCAGGCCGCCTAACCGCCTGCCATCTCTACGATACGACCAGAACCGCCGGACAAATGGCGGCATCCGAGGCTCGAACGAGCACCCAACAAGGAGACTGACATGAGACTGAGAACAGCGCTGATGAGCGCCGTCGCCACCCTTGCTTTCGCCCCGGCGGCGATGGCAGAACGGGGGGCCGATGGCCAACTCAATCTGATCTATTGGCAAGCACCGTCGATCCTTAACCCGTACCTCTCTTCCGGCACCAAGGATCTTGAATCCTCATCGATCGTGATCGAGCCGTTGGCCCGCTACAATCCCGATGGCGTCATCACGCCTTACCTCGCCGAAGATATCCCGACCGTGGAAAACGGCGGCGTTTCGGCCGATCTCAAGACCATCACCTGGAAACTGAAGGCCGGCCTGAAGTGGTCAGACGGCAGCGACGTGACCTCGGATGACGTGGTCTTTACCGGCGAATACTGCATGCATCCCGAAGGCGGCTGCGCCCAGCTTTCGCACTTCGAAGGCGTCGACAAGATCGAAGCCGTCGATCCGATGACCGTCAAGATCACCTTCAAGGAAGCTCGCCCGAACCCCTACGGACCGTTCGTCAGCTTCGAATCGCCGATCCTTCAGAAAAAGCAGTTCGCCAACTGCCTCGGCGCCGCAGCACCGACCTGCACCGACGCGAACTTCAGCCCGGTGGGCACCGGCCCGTTCGTCGTCACTACCTTCAAGCCCAATGACTCGATCGAGCTGAAGGCCAACGAAAACTACCGTGACCCGGCCAAACCGGCCTTCGCAACCGTCAACTTCAAGGGCGGTGGCGACGCGGCAGGCGCGGCACGTGCCGTATTCCAGACCGGCGAATATGACTATGCCTGGAACCTGCAACTTGCTCCTGACGTCCTTGCCGGCATGACCGGCGCCGACTCCAAGGGCAAGGTCGTCGTGGCCTTCGGCAGCCTCGTCGAGCGGCTTGAAATGAACATGACCGACCCGTCAGCAGATCTGGCGGAAGGCGAGCGTTCGACCGCCAAGCATCCGCACCCGATCCTGTCGGACATGAAGGTGCGTCAGGCCCTGTCGATGGCCATCGACCGCAACCTGCTCGTCGAAGTGGGCTACGGTCAGGCGGGCAAACCCACCTGTAACCTCGTCCCGGCTCCGGCGGCTGTTGCCTCCGACAATACCGGCTGCCTGACGCAGGACATGGAAGGCGCCAAGAAGCTTCTCGACGAAGCCGGCTGGGTTCCGGGTGCCGACGGCATCCGCGAAAAAGACGGCAAGCGCATGAAGCTGCTCTATCAAAGCTCGACCAACGCCGTCCGTCAGGACTTCCAGGCGCTGATCAAGCAGTGGTGGACAGAGCTTGGCGTCGAAACCGAACTGAAGAACGTCGATGCGTCGGTCTTCTTCGGCGGCGACCCCGGTTCGCCCGACACGTTCCAGAAGTTCTACGCAGACGTGGAAATGTATGCCAACAACTTCACCGGAACCGACCCGCAGACCTACCTTGCACAATACACCTGCGTGAAGGCTCCCAAGCCGGAAACCCAGTGGCAGGGTGAAAACATCAACCGTTACTGCAGCGAGGACTACGACAAGCTGGTCGCAGAACTTGGTGCAACGGCTGATCCGGCCAAGCGCGCCGAAATCTCCATCAAGCTGAACGACATGCTGACCAAAGACAGCATGACCATCGTTCCGCTGGTATGGCGCGGCACGACTTCGGGTGTGGCCAACTCCATCGCAGGCGAACAAATCAACGCCTGGGACAGCGAACTGTGGAACATCGCAGACTGGTCCCGTGTGAAGTGATCTGATCTCCGCACCGTCTCCGGACATTCCGGGGGCGGTGCATTTCGTCTGACGACCAACCAGAGGCGCCCATGCTCACTTTCACATTGCGACGGATCATGCTCGCGATCCCGACGCTCCTCTTCATCAGTCTGGTCGTCTTCCTGCTTCTGGACCTCGCCCCCGGCGATCCTCTTGCCAGCCAGCCGCTGACGGTTCCGCCGGAAGTGCGCGAAAAGATGCGCATTGCGCTTGGCCTCGATCAGTCGGTCTGGGTCCGTTATGTGCTGTGGCTCAAGCAGTTTTTCTGGATCGAACCGCTGCATTCGTTTGACGGCTGGTTCGGCACCCATTTCAGCGACGGGATGCAACGGATCGTCTCGTGGCAGTTCCGTTCTCCGGCGATGGACGTCATCTGGCAACGCATGCCGCAGACACTTCTGGTGGTCGGGCTTGCCTATGTGATTGGTACGCTCATTGCCGTGCCGATCGGCATAATCTCGGCCTATCGTCAGTATAGCTGGTTCGACCAGATCGGCACGTTCATCTCGATGATCGGCTTTTCGGTGCCGACCTTCTTCACCGGCGTCGTCCTGATCATCGTTTTTGCAGTAACGCTGCAATGGTTCCCGTCGGTCTATGACACCAACCTCAAGGTCACCGACATGGCGAGCTTCTGGAAGCAGGTGCGCCAGATGGTCATGCCGGTCACGGTTCTGGCCCTGTTCAACGCCAGCCAGATAAGCCGCTTCATGCGCGCCTCGATGCTCGACAATCTCGGACAGGACTATGTGCGCACCGCCCGCGCCAAGGGCATGACCGAAAAGGTGGTGGTGCTGAAGCATGTCCTGCGCAACTCGCTGATCCCGGTGGTCACGGTGATTGCACTTGGCGTGCCCGGTATCTTCGGCGGCGCCATCATCACCGAACAGGTGTTCAAGGTGAACGGCCTTGGCCAGCTTCTCATCACCGCGATCTATGCCAACGACTTGCCAATGGTGCAGACGCTGACCTTCATCTTCGCCATCTTGATAGTTGCCTTCAACCTGATCGCCGACCTTCTTTATGGCGTGCTCGACCCGAGGATCCGCTATGACTGATCTTACCCCCGAAAAGGTCGAGGCCGCCTTTCGCCCGCCGCGCAGCCAGTGGTGGGATGTGTGGGACCAATTCAAGACCCACAAGGGCGCGCTTGTCGGTCTGGCGGTGTTCGTGCTGATCCTGATCGCTGTGATCTTTGGCCCCTACGTCTGGCGGCTCGATCCCAGCTTCGTGGACCCAAACCCGGTCAACATGCTGAAACTGCGCAATCAGGGTCCAAGCCTTGAGCATCCCTTCGGCACCGACCAGCTTGGCCGCGACATGCTGGCCCGCATGATGGCGGGCGGCAAGGTGTCCATCGCAGTCGGCATGACGGCAATGTTCCTGAGCCTCTTTCTCGGTACGCTGATCGGGGTGCTGGCGGGCTATTTCAAGAGACTCGACGGCCTGTTGATGCGGATGACCGATCTGTTTCTGGCGCTGCCGCTTTTGCCGCTGCTTCTGTTGATGGTCACCCTCTTCCGCGAACCGCTCAGCCGCCGTTTCGGCCCCGAGACGGGCATCTTCTTTCTGATCGTCACCGCGATAGGCGTAACCAGCTGGATGCAGACCGCCCGCATCGTCCGGGGCGACGTTCTGACGATGAAGGAGCGCGAATTCGTCCTGGCGGCACGGTCGATCGGAACGCCCCCCTACCGCATGATCTTGCGCCACGTGCTGCCGAACGTCATGTCACCGATCATGGTGTCGGCTACACTGGGCATCGCCAGCGCCATCATCACCGAAAGCGCGCTGTCGTTCCTTGGCCTTGGCTTCCCGCCCGACTTCCCGACCTGGGGCAGGCTCCTGTTCGACGCCATCGACCAGATGCAGCTTTATCCGCTGCGGGTGATCCTGCCCGGCGTTGCCATCTCGCTGACGGTGCTCAGCGTGAACTACATCGGCGATGGCCTGCGCGACGCGCTCGACCCCCGCATCCGCGGCCGCTGATCAGACTTTCGTCCCGGCTTCGCCGCGCCGGTCCGTGCGAGGGC
>JBATMT010000543.1:0-8491 GCA_049289975.1 Paracoccaceae bacterium
ACATGGGACAGATTGAACTGAAACAGGTGACCAAGCGCTTCGGCGAAGTCGAGGTCATTCCGCCGCTGGACCTGATGATCGGCGAAGGTGAGTTTGTGGTTTTCGTCGGCCCGTCGGGCTGTGGCAAATCCACACTTCTGCGTCTGATTGCTGGTCTGGAGGACATATCCTCCGGTGCCATAGTGATCGACGGTAAGGACGCAACTGCCTCTCCACCCGCAAAGCGCGGTCTGGCAATGGTGTTCCAGTCGTACGCGCTGTATCCGCACATGAGTGTCCGCAAGAATATTGCTTTCCCGCTGAAGATGGCGGGGATGTCACAGGCTGACATCGACAAGAAAGTCGATGGCGCGGCCAAAGTCCTGAACCTGACCAATTATCTTGACCGTCGGCCTGGCCAACTGTCCGGCGGCCAACGCCAGCGTGTCGCCATCGGGCGCGCCATCGTTCGCGAACCGGCAGCGTTCCTATTTGATGAGCCGCTCTCGAATCTTGACGCAGCGCTGCGCGTCAACATGCGACTCGAAATCACCGAACTGCACCAGAACCTCAAAACCACGATGATCTACGTTACCCATGATCAGGTGGAAGCCATGACAATGGCCGACAAGATCGTGGTTCTGAATGCAGGTCGGATCGAACAGGTCGGCAGCCCTCTCGACCTTTACCGTCGCCCTGCCAACACTTTCGTTGCAGGCTTCATCGGCAGCCCGAAGATGAACCTCATCTCGGATGGCGAGGCGACAAAAGTCGGCGCCAAGACAATCGGCATCAGGCCCGAGCATCTGAACATCAGCAGTACGTCCGGCACCTGGAAGGGACGGGTCGGAGTGGCAGAACATCTGGGTTCGGACACCTTCCTTCATGTTTTGACCGACAACGGCACTATGACGGTGCGGTCGCAGGGCCATGTCGAGTTCACCCACGGCGATGCGATCTGGCTTTCGCCGCAGGTCGAGCATCTTCATCGCTTCGGCGCGGACGGGAAGCGCATGGAATGAAGCGACTTGAAGGAAAATCTGCGCTGATCACCGGTGCCGCACGCGGCATCGGCAAGGCATTCGCACAGACCTATGTCGCCGAAGGTGCTACAGTTGCGATTGCCGACATCAATCTGGCAGCGGCTGAAGCCGCCGCAGCCGAGATTGGGTCTGGTGCATATGCAGTGCTTCTTGATGTGACCGATCAGGCCAGCATTGACCGGGCGATGGCAGAGGTCGAAAAACGCCAAGGTGGCCTGGATATCCTTATCAACAATGCCGCGCTTTTTGATCTGGCGCCGATCGTCGAGATCACGCGGGCGAGTTATGATCGGCTGTTCCAGATCAACGTCGCTGGCACACTCTTCATGATGCAGGCTGCTGCCAAGTCGATGATTGCCCGCGGCAAAGGCGGCAAGATCATCAACATGGCAAGTCAAGCAGGGCGCCGGGGCGAAGCGCTTGTCGGCGTCTATTGCGCGACGAAGGCGGCGGTTATCTCGCTTACCCAATCAGCGGGCCTGAACCTCATCGCCCACAAGATCAACGTGAATGCCATCGCACCTGGCGTGGTCGATGGGGAACACTGGGATGGTGTCGATGCCCTTTTTGCCAGGCACGAGGGGCTGAAACCCGGCGAGAAGAAAAAGCAGGTTGGTGAGGCCGTTCCCTTCGGAAGGATGGGCATTGCGTCCGATCTGACCGGCATGGCTGTTTTCCTGGCCTCGCCCGAGGCCGAATACATCGTCGCCCAGACATACAATGTCGATGGCGGCAACTGGATGAGTTGACCCATGAAACTGAATGGTTCCACCCTCTCTTCGCTCCCAGAAACAGTTGCGCGCCCTGACTATGACAGGACCAAGCTGAAACCGGGGATTGTCCATGTCGGCTGCGGCAACTTTCACCGCGCTCATCAAGCCGTATATCTCGATGACCTGTTTGGAATAGGCGAAGGGCTGGACTATGCTCTGCTCGGCGCTGGCGTTCGTGAAGGCGACGCGAAGATGCGGTCGTTGCTGGAAGGACAGGACTGGCTGTCGTCTGTGGTAGAGCTAGAGCCTGGTGCTCGAACCGCCCGCGTGATTGGCGCGATGGTGGGCTTTGTGCCGGTCGAGCCAGGAAATGGCGGACTGATCGCAGCTATGGCAGCACCTGAAACCAGAATCGTTTCGCTGACGGTCACGGAGGGCGGCTATTACATTGATCCAATGACCGGCACCTTCAGTCCGGCACACCCGGACATTCAGCGCGATGCAGCCAACCCTGACAAACCCGGTACCGTTTTCGGAGCCATCATCGCCGCATTGAAGGCAAGAATGGCCAAGGGTCTGAAACCTTTCACGGTCATGTGCTGCGACAACGTTCCTCATAATGGTCATGTGACACGGGATGCCGTTGTCGGGCTGTGCCGCCTGTCGGACCCATTATTGGCTGACTGGATTGCCGCCAATGTGGCTTTTCCAAACTCGATGGTTGACCGGATAACTCCGGCCACGGGCGATCGCGAACGCGCGATGATCCGCAGCTTCGGACTCGACGACGACGCCCCCGTGACCTGCGAACCGTTCCGGCAGTGGGTAATGGAGGACAACTTCCCGGCAGGGCGACCGCCGCTTGAGAGGGTTGGTGTAACTTTCACCGACCGGGTCGATTTGTTCGAGACTATGAAAATCCGCATCCTGAACGGCGGTCATGCGATCATCGCCTATCCGGGCGGGCTTCTGGGGATCGAGCTTGTTCACGAAGCAATGGCCGACAGCCAGATTCGCGCTTTCCTCGACAAGATTCTGACGACGGAGATCATTCCGATCCTGCCGGCAGTACCGGGCGTGAAGCTTGAAGACTACAAAAGCCTGATCATCCGTCGCTTCTCGAACCCGGAAGTTGCCGACACCGTGCGGCGGCTATGCCTCGATGGGTCGAACCGCCAGCCGAAGTTCATCGTGACTTCGGTGCGGGATGCACTGGCGGCAGGCCGTTCCATCAAGGGGCTGGCGCTGCTTTCGGCACTCTGGTGTCGATACTGTTTTGGCAAGGACGAAAGTGGAACCACCATTGCGCCCAACGATCCGAATTGGGATCACCTCACCCAGCAAGCAACCACAGCCAAGGATGATCCGGCCGCCTGGTTGCAAATGAAGGAAGTTTACGGCGATCTGGGCAGCGATCCGGTGTTTTCAGACGCATTCGGAGTGGCGCTGAGGTCGGTATGGGCCAAGGGAACGCGGGCAGTTCTAGCGGATTATCTGGCTGGCTGAGCGACGAAATCCTGACCATATGGTCAAAACCCTGAGTTGATTGCATCAGGCCCTTGGGCTAAGCTTTCTGATATCCGCCTCCCGCGCGGCAGACAGGATGTCGAGATGCAGCACTCTCCCGCGGCCGCGCTGGCCAACCACGACCGCAATCGCGGTGTACCTCTCCGGACGGACTGGTTTGACCAAATCGCCGTCAACACTCAGGCTGCCGAGCGCCGTGCGGCAACTCTGACCACAATGCGGTCGGTCAAGAAGGAATGGCAGGCCGCGTGGCTGGTGAATGCTATCCGCTGCATCGACCTGACCACGCTTTCCGGCGACGATACCCCTGACCGTGTCGCGCGGCTTTGCGCAAAGGCACGGCGACCGCTGGCCGATCACATCATGGAGGGTCTGGGCCTTTCCGATCTGACCACAGGCGCAGTGTGTGTCTATCCGTCTATGGTTCCCGCAGCGGTCAAGGCTTTGCGTGGCACGGGTATCCCTGTTGCGTCGGTGGCAACCGGTTTTCCGGCGGGCCTGACCCCCCTGCCCCTGCGGCTGGCCGAGATCAAGTACGCCGTCGATGAAGGTGCGAGCGAGATCGACATTGTCATCCACCGGGCGCAAGTGCTGAACGGCGATTGGGCCGCCCTTTACGACGAGGTGGCGGCCATGCGTGAGGCAAGTGGTGCCGCTCACATGAAATCCATCCTCGCGACTGGCGAGTTGAAGACGCTGCGCAATGTCTACAAGGCCTCGATGGTGGCCATGCAGGCTGGAGCGGACTTCATCAAGACATCGACCGGCAAGGAAGGTGTCAACGCGACGCTTCCGGTTTCTCTCGTCATGGTTCGGGCATTACGCGATTACGGCACGCTGACCGGCCACCGGATCGGCTTCAAACCGGCGGGCGGGATGAAATCGGCCAAGGACGCGATCGCGTGGCAAATCCTCATGAAAGAGGAGTTGGGCAACGACTGGATGCGACCCGACTTGTTCCGCCTTGGGGCGTCGTCAATGTTGGCCGACATCGAACGCCAACTCGAACATCATCTGACCGGGCGCTATGCCGCCTCGTCGCGCCATGCGATGGCATAAGGGGTCGACATGCCAAAAGTGACTGAAATCCTTGCCACAATGGATTATGGACCATCTCCCGAGGCGAACGGCGAGATCGTGAAGTGGCTGAAGACCCGTGGCGCATTCGGGCATTACATCAACGGTGCCTTCACTGAACCCGACAAGACGTTCGACGTAAAAAATCCTGCTACCGGTGAACTGCTTGCCAGGGTGGCGCAAGGCTCTGCCGCCGATGTAGGAGCGGCGGTGAAGGCGGCGCGGGCGGCTCTGCCCGGCTGGTCACGACTTGCCGGACATGAGCGGGCCAAATGGCTTTATGCCCTCGCGCGCACCGTGCAGAAGCGGGAGCGTTTCCTTGCTGTCCTTGAAACGATGGACAACGGAAAGCCGATCCGCGAGACGCGCGACATAGACGTTCCGCTTGTGGCGCGGCACTTCTACCACCATGCCGGATGGGCCGAAATGATGGCCGACGAGTTTCCCGGCATGGGGCCGGTAGGCGTCTGCGGCCAAATCATCCCGTGGAACTTTCCCCTCTTGATGCTTGCATGGAAGATCGCTCCTGCCCTTGCCGCGGGGAACACAGTTGTGCTGAAACCAGCGGAATACACCCCGCTGACAGCCATCGCCTTTGCTGAGATCTGCGCCGAGATCGGCTTGCCGAAGGGCGTGGTCAACATCGTCAACGGCGATGGCGAGACGGGCGCGGCGCTGGTCGCTTCGGAAGTGGACAAGATCGCTTTCACCGGCTCAACGGAAGTTGGCCGCCACATCCGCAAAGTGACAGCGGGCAGCGGCAAGAAGTTGACGCTGGAACTTGGCGGCAAGTCACCTTTCATCGTCTTCGCGGATGCCGACATCGACGGAGCTATAGAAGGCGTCGTTGATGCGATCTGGTTCAATCAGGGACAGGTTTGTTGTGCGGGTTCGCGGATATTGGTTCAGGAAAGCATCGAAGCGGTGTTTACCGATAGGCTCAAGGCGCGGCTTGCCAAATTGCGTGTGGGTGATCCGCTCGACAAATCGACCGACATGGGGGCGGTTGTCGACCCGGTCCAATTGCGACGTATCCGCGAGCTTGTCGCAAAGGGCGAGGCAGAAGGCGCTGTGTTGCATCAGTCAGCTTGCGACCTGCCTGCAAAGGGCAATTACTTCGCACCCGGTTTCTTCACGAACGTTGCTCCGGCCAACATCGTGAGCGAAGTCGAGATTTTCGGCCCAGTTGCCACTCTGACATCGTTCCGCACGCCGGACGAGGCCGTGGAACTGGCAAACAACACGCGTTACGGACTTGCTGCTTCGGTCTGGTCCGAAAACATCAACCTGGCGCTCGACATCGCCAGTCAAGTCAAGGCAGGCGTGGTCTGGGTGAACGCCACCAATATCTTTGATGCCGCCGCCGGGTTTGGTGGCTACCGAGAAAGCGGCTTTGGCCGCGAAGGAGGGAGGGAGGGGATGCTATCCTACCTCGCTGACGCGCCCCTGAAAGCAAGGACCGAGGCTCAACCCATTACTCCGGATACTGCGCCTACACCGCAGGCGCCCGCTGCGGTTTCGGCAATAGACCGTACGGCAAAGCTTTATATTGGTGGCGCGCAGAAACGCCCAGATTCGGGCTACTCCTATGCGGTCAGTCACAAGGGACGAACGGTGGGCCTTGCGGCGCTTGGCAGCCGCAAGGACATTCGCAATGCCGTCGAGGCTGCCCATGCCGCCAAAGGCTGGGGCAAGGCGGCCGGCCACAATCGAGCGCAGATACTCTACTATCTTGCAGAGAACCTAGCCCAAAGAGCCAGCGAGTTCGCCGATCGGTTGAAGTCAGGCGGCATAGCGAAGGCAGAGGACGAAGTCGAAGTGTCGCTTCGCCGGGCGTTCTATTATGCGGCGCAGGCCGACAAGTTCGACGGTGCCGTTCATTCGACGAAGTCGGCGCATGTGACACTGGCAATGCCGGAGCCGTTCGGTGTGATGGGCATTGCATGCCCAACAGATGCGCCCTTGTTGGGCTTTCTGAGCCTCGTACTGCCGGCCATTGCGATGGGCAACCGTGTCGTGGCAGTTCCGTCGCAGAACATGCCACTTGCAGCGACGGATCTCTATCAGGTGCTCGAAACCTCGGATGTTCCTTCGGGAGTCGTCAACATCGTGACCGGCGCGCGCGATGAACTGGCAAATACACTGGCGGGCCATGACGATGTTGCCGCCGTCTGGTATTGCGGCGGCGCAGACGGGGAGCGGATGGTCGAGGCAGAAAGTGCTGGCAATCTGAAGGTCACCTGGTCGCTCGCCAATCGCGACTGGCATGGGCCACAGGGACAGGGTCGCGACTTTCTGATGCGCGCCACTCAGGTCAAGAACATCTGGGTACCGTACGGAGAATGAGCGAGCTTCTGTTTCCCGCCGCCGAGCCGATGACCCTGCCCATCGTAGGGGGCGGACGCTATCCCGTCCGCAGAATCTTCTGCGTTGGGCGGAACTATGTCGAACATGCCAAGGAAATGGGCGGCGAGGTGGACCGCGAGGCACCGTTCTATTTCACCAAAAGCGCCTGCCATCTTACGCAATCTGGTTCTACGATTCCCTATCCGCCCGGAACGTCCGACTTCCATCACGAGATGGAACTGGTCGTTGCTCTGGGTGGAGAGGCCGATCATTTGCCTCTAGCACGGGCGATGGACGTGGTTTTCGGTTATGCTGCGGGGCTCGACATGACGCGGCGCGACTTGCAGGGTGCCGCGAAAGACAAGCGTCGGCCTTGGGACACAGGCAAGGACTTTGAAAATAGTGCAGTGATCGCGGGCATTGAGCGCGCGGAGGCGTTCGGTGCGCCCAACGACCAGAGAATCATTCTTTCGGTGAATGGCACCCAACGGCAATCGGCACGCGTGTCCGACATGGTATGGAGCGTGCCCGAGATCATCGCTCATCTCTCAACCCTCTATCGGCTCGGCCCCGGAGACCTCATCATGACCGGCACTCCGGCAGGCGTGGGCGCGGTCGTAGCAGGCGACCGGATCGATGGGCAGATCGACGGTCTGCCTTCCGTTGCGCTTTTGATTGCGGGAACTTGACGGGCGCACAGCAGGCGTTGGTTGCGACAACCTTCCGGTGTCGCTAGCCTTTGGCCATGACCCATGACCTTGACGACAGCATCATTTCCTCTGTTGCCGCACAGCGCGACGATCTGATCGCGTTAACGCAAGATCTG
The DNA here is from genome assembly GCA_049289975.1 of Paracoccaceae bacterium. Classification (GTDB taxonomy): domain Bacteria; phylum Pseudomonadota; class Alphaproteobacteria; order Rhodobacterales; family Rhodobacteraceae; genus TMP-24. Next base: position 7,512 of record JBATMT010000543.1, read on the forward strand.
GTCCGCATCCCGACCCTTAACCCGCCTGGAAACAACTATCTGGAAATCTGCGAATATCTAGCAGAGCGTCTGGGCCGTAAGGGTTTCCATATTGATCTCATCCGGGCCAAAGGCGCGCCGGGAGACTCCGCCGCCCATCCACGCTGGAACCTGATCGCACGGCGCGAAGGTTCGCGTGTCGGCGACTGCGTCCATTTCAACAGCCACCATGATGTGGTTGAGGTCGGCCACGGCTGGACGCGTGACCCGTTCGGGGCTGAAATTGAAGGCGACCGCATATATGGACGTGGAACCTGCGACATGAAGGGCGGGCTGGCCGCATCGGTCATTGCTGCCGAAGCGTTCATTGCAGCTTGTCCAGACTTTGCGGGCGCCGTTGAAATCTCGGCAACGGCAGACGAGGAGTCTGGCGGCTATGGTGGCGTCGCATATCTGGCTGAGCGCGGTTGGTTCTCGCCTGAGCGGGTGCAACATGTCATCATCCCCGAGCCGCTCTACAAGGACAAGATCTGCCTTGGCCATCGCGGCGTATGGTGGGCCGAGATCGAAACCAAGGGCAGGATTGCGCATGGCTCCATGCCGTTCCTCGGCGATAGTGCGGTCCGTCACATGGGCGCTGTCTTGCGGGAGATAGAGGAAACGCTATTCCCGCTTCTTTCGGGGAAAACCACTGCGATGCCAGTGATACCGGAAGGTGCCCGCCAATCGACGCTTAACATCAATTCGATCCACGGCGGCGAGGCGGAGCAGGAAGAGGGTTACACCGGCCTTCCTGTCCCGTGTGTTCCCGACCGCTGCCGCATCGTGATCGACAGGCGTTTTCTCATCGAGGAAGATCTGCGAGACGTGAAGGCCGAGTTCACCGCGTTGATGGAACGTGTGCGCGCACGTCGCCCCGAATTCCGATACGATATCCGCAACCTGTTCGAGGTGCAGCCGGTGATGACCGATCAGGATGCGCCGGTGGTCCGCACGACAGC
>JBATMT010000544.1:0-3285 GCA_049289975.1 Paracoccaceae bacterium
GCTGAAAGCGGCCTCCGGCCGCAAAGAGGAACGCACCTTCGGGCGTGTCATGCGCAGCGCGTGGCACCGGGACCGGGATGGTCAGAGGCGTAAAGTTGGAAATTGTCAGCGCGGGCTTGGTCCAACCCAGATCGCGGCAGGTCTGCGCGATGCCCGGAACATTGCCAACCAGAATGTCGAGATTTTCAAAGTGCTTTAGGTTCTGGGGAAAGTCCCCCATCCGGTTCAGCTTGACCACGCCGGGCCAAGCATGCACCAACCGCGCCGCTCTTGGCATCCAGCTCATGACGGCATGCGGCCGCCACGACTTAACCCAGCGGTTGGCCTGCCAATGCACGAGGGGTGTCAGAGGCGAAAAGACCCGGAAGTTGTTGTGGATCACCGGGCCGAGCTTGGCTATTTCCGCACCCCACGACCTGCCGGGCCGGATGATGAATCTTTGCTCGACTCCGCGTCTGTCCAGCGCATGCGCCAGCTTGACGAAGAACCTCTCTGCTCCGCCCTCCTTGCCGAAGTGGACGTGGATGACGCGCAGCGGCTGGGTCACACTTTGGCTCCGGTCTTGCGGCTCAACCACTCGGTCTTGTGCTGGCGGAGGCGGCGTTCAAAGCCCTTGGCGCGCAGGCTGTCCAGCATGGTCTGTACTGCCGCTTCGCCAACGATATGCGGATGGACCTCAACGATGATTTCGCGCACGCCGGACAAATCGGCCGCTGGCAGGATATCAATCTCGGCACCCTCTACATCCATCACGATAATCGTTGCTTGCCGGGCCTTCAGGGCGACGTCGATCGCGTCGCTCGCCACTTCGATCTTTTCGGCAGCAAGCTTACGATCGTAAAGCGACGAGGATACGAAGTTCTCATTGCGGAAAAAGCTGATCGGGCCGCCATCGACTGTGATCGCCTTGAGAACCAGATCTGGGACCATTCCGTTCAGCGCAAAATTGCTGCGGATGGTTGGTTCCAGATTTGGATTTGCCTCATAGGATGTGACGTTACCCTGCCCCGCCAACTTGGCGCAGAGAATGCCCACCGCTCCTATGCCCGCACCAATTTCCAGCACTTTGTCGCCGGGCAGTATAGCCTGCCGAGCGAGTTGGCGTTCGGCCAGTTCATATCCGCCTTTGATAATCTCTCGGGTGATCGCCCGGTCGATTATGGTCGGGTCGCAGATCAGGGTCATATCGTCCAGCCTGGTCGTTTTGCGACCAGTCAACCGGTGCATGAGATATCGCAAACCGCGCGTCGATACTTTGATCCCCATGTTCTCCGGGCCTCCTGTGGTTGTTGGTTCGCTTCTACGTCAGCAGGCGCAAAAGGGAAACGCTCGATCGATAGGTCAGGCTGCCGTCGAAGCGCGGCGAAGGCGCGTCCTCGATCCGGTCCAGCATCATCTTGTAGAACTGCGCGCCATTGGTGTGTTGCCCCCTGGCGGCCGTATAGCGGCTGGCCTCGACTCCGCCTGCGAACTTGAAATGCAAGAGCACGGCGCTGTGACGGCTAAGGGGAATTGGCGCCGAGACAGCGTGAGCGCCATTGTAATAGGTCATACCGGGCTGCCAGCGAATCAACGGCAGTTTTGAACCGTTGTAGATTGCCTTCCCGCGCAAGACGCTGCGGAGACGAAAGCGCGTCAGACTGGCGGCAAGTCGAAAGCCCGCTCCGCCCGAGAACGGTCCGGCGATGTCGCAAGACTGCCGCAGCAGGCGCTCCTGGCCTGCCGTCAGCTTAAGTGGCTGGAACAGCCTTTGACGCATTCCACCAATGACCATGCAATGAGGTACAGGGTATTTCTTGCGGAAATTGGCCGGAGCAGCGATGCGGAAATAGTGATCGGGGCCGTCCAGAAGCGGGAAGCTTTCGATCAGGGTGGGCGCGTCGTGGCGCTGCTCTTCAAGCGGAGCGTCGCGGTACATGTCAACCATCGTGGCATGCATCGCCTTGGCCCCTTCGACGTCCAGATCGTGGATCAGCGTGTGCAGGTCACGGGTCTCACAGTCGCGATAGACAAGGTGCTCGTCGATATCAGGCACGACCACCCAACGATGTGTAGCGTACGCGTCCAGTAATTCCGCTCGCCAGTAGCGCTTGTCGTTGGAATAGGTCGACCCAGGCGCCGGCTCGAATAGGCTTACATCTGGCTGGGCCAACAAGTATTCACGCGAGCCGTCGGTGGAGTGGTCATCAACGATCAGGAAGCGGTCTACACCCAGCCGACGGTAGTGCGACAGAAATTCGGGAAGAATGCGCAGTTCGTTGTGGGAGAGTGCAACACACGGCAACTGGAATCCGGTAGGCGGGTCACCCAGCGGCTTCAGTCTCACAAAGTTTCCTGGCATCGCCATTCGTGTCCTGTTGTTGGCCTTAGCAATGAGGCGCGGGCTACGAAGTTTGGCCTTCGGCTGCGCCTTCCTTTTCCGTCTGCCGCACGATTTCCGTGCCGCTTTCCTGATTGACCTCTTCGCCTTTAGCCGGGTTCCCCGCGCGCGTCGAAGCCAAAGAACTGTGCGGTCAGGTTCTGGCTTTCCTTGGAGATCTCGTTCTGATGCATCTGGAATATCTGGTTCGGCAGGTCATTACTTCGTTCCAGTCATGAACCAGCCAGGCGAGGTGCCGGCGATACGCTCACCTCGATTGCCGTCCTGACAACTGTTCCGGAAAACAAGCCGCGCCATCAGAATGTCCTTGAGCATCGCCAAATGAAGCCTTAGCCGCGGCGCGACTATCCGAAAACCCGGCACAACTCCCGCAGTAGAGGCACGGCCCCACACCAAGGGATGCAGGCTCAACGATACAAAACCTATCCGGGAAAAAGTCTCACGCCACCAAGCAGGCGTGGCACGAAGATAGTCGCTGGGGTGACCGTGAATGCGGAACATGAACGGAACAGTGACATGGATAACGCCGCCGGGCTTCGACACGCGGTGCATTTCGGCCAGAACTGCCGTGGAGTCATAGATATGCTCCAGCGTGTTGAAGCAGATGATCGTATCGAATGTATCATCGGCAAAGGGTAGTGGCTGACCGGGCTGAACCAGATGCGTGGGTTCAATCCCCGCATCAATATTGACCGATGAAATGTCCAATCCGATAGGAAGCAGAGGCAGATATTTGGCCTTTCGGCCGCCACCTACGTCCAAAACCTTGCCTGAAATCGGCAGGGTCAGAATGAATTCGTTCTGAAGCATGCGGAGAATGGACTGTCGCCTTTCCCGGCGACGCATGGCATTCCAGCGGGCTAGGCTCGGCACCGGTGCGGGAATGTAGTAATATTCCATTCGCC
>JBATMT010000545.1:0-6971 GCA_049289975.1 Paracoccaceae bacterium
CGAGGGCACTTCGCGGTCCTCGAACGCGGCAACGGGCGTCTTGAAGTCGCGACGGTTCGCCATGCAGTTCGCGCCAATCGGCCCACGTCCCGGAAGCTGGAACTTCTGTCCATAGTTTTCGCAAACAAAGCCGCGCGCCGGACCTTCCAACACCTCGACCCGATAGACCAGCCCGCGCGGGATGATTGCGATCTCCTGCGGCTCAAGATCAATGACCCCAAGCTCGGTGCAGAGCCGTAGCTTGCCGTCTTGCGGCACAATCAGAAGTTCGCTGTCGGCCGAGAAGAAATATTCGTCCTGCATTGACTGTGTCACCAGATAGACATGACACGCCATACCGACTTGGGTGTTCACGTCGCCTGCCGTCGTCATCGTCCGCATGCCTGTCAGCCAGGTCAGTTTCTCACCGGAATGCGGGACCGGATCCCAGCGGTATTGTCCAAGCGAGATCACCTCCGGATCGATATTTGGCGCGCTCTTCCAGTATGGAAGATCAATCTTTTCAAACCGGTGCGTATGCTTGACTGACGGTCTTATGCGATAGCACCACGTCCGCTCGTTCTGATGCGAAGGGGCTGTGAACGCCGTGCCGGAAAGCTGCTCACCGTACAGTCCATAGTTACATTTTTGCGGGCTGTTCATGCCTTGCGGCAACGCACCCGGCAGTGCCTCGGTCTCAAAGTCATTCCCGAAGCCGGGCATATAGCCCTCTACACAGCCAGTGGTGATGGCCGACCGAACCATGCCCTTGGGCAGATCATGACTTGTCATGAACGATTCCTCCCGTTGCGCGCGCAAAATACCCTGTCACAAAATATCGTTGCAAATGCAACGATGTCAACAGCTCAGTTTCGCCGTTCGCCGATGATAGCATCTATCAGCCAAAGACGTCTCAGTTTGATGGCGGTACGAGCCGCTCCCCAGGCGCGCAGAACGTGGCCTGCAAGGCGGTGATGACAGCAATCACCTCGGGTCGCTCAAGGCGATAAATGACATGCCTCCCTTCGCGCCGCGCCGCCACCAACCCTTCCGCCCTCAAACGCATCAACTGCACTGAAACAACGGATTGGCTAAGGCCCATAGCCGCCTCCATCTCACCCACCGTCAGTTCCGCGCCGATCAGTTGGCACAGGATCATCAACCGAGTTTCGTGGGCCAGAGCCTTCAGAAACGCCGTTGCTTCTTGTGCGGCAGGCATATGGACCGTGCTCATGCCGCCTTCTCCACCTTCTGGCCGCGCAGCAGCACATAGATCGCCGGAATCACCAGCACTGTCAGCAAGGTGGACGACGCCAGACCGAACAGAAGCGAGATCGCAAGCCCCTGAAAGATCGGATCGCTCAAGATTGTCACCGCCCCGATCATCGCCGCTAACGCCGTCAGCAAGATCGGCTTGAAGCGGATGGCACCAGCATCAAGCAATATCTCGACCAGCGGCTGTCCCGACCCGCGCGCATGGCGGATAAAGTCGACAAGCAATATGGAATTCCGCACTATAATCCCCGCCAGAGCGATGAACCCAATCATCGAAGTCGCCGAGAATGGCGCTCCGAACAGCCAGTGCCCGGTCAGAATGCCGATGAACGTCAACGGGATGGGCGTCAGGATCACCAGCGGCAACTTGAACGAGCCGAACTGGATCACGACGAGGATGTATATCCCCAGCAGAGCCACTGCAAAGGCCGCCCCCATGTCGCGGAACGTGACCCAGGTCACCTCCCATTCCCCATCCCACAGCAGCGACGGCACCGACATGTCTTCCGGTTGACCGTGCATCCTGATTTCAGGTTTGGGAAGGTCACCCCAGTCGGCGGCCGCGATAGCCTTGTCGACATCTATGATGCCATAAAGCGGCGCCTCATATGCCCCAGCCAACTCCGCCGTCACCATCTCGGCAGCGCGACCGTTGTGCCGAAAGATCGGGAAGGACTGCGCCTCGCGATCAATCTTCACCACATCGCCAAGTTCAACGACCGTCCGGTCGCCCGGTAGTGTATTGGCCGGGATCGGCGTCGCCAGCGCGCGTTCATCCACCACTTGCCCGGACTTGTCTGGAGCAATGCGGATAGCCAGCGGTTCACGGCCACCGGACCGATGCGAATAGCCCACCGTCTTGCCACCATAGAGCAAAGCAATCGTCTGGTAGACGTCTGCCTGCTCGACTTTATGAAAGGTCAGGCTCGCGTCATCCAGCGTCATGCGGATACGCTCAGACTTCGACCCGAAACTGTCGTCCACATCGACGATGAACGGGATCGACCCAAAGACCTCCCTCACTTTGGTCGCTACGGCACGCCGGGTCTCCGGGTCAGGCCCATAGATTTCGGCCAGAAGCGTCGCCATGACCGGTGGCCCCGGCGGCGGCTCCACCACCTTGACGACGGTACCTTCCGGCAGTTTTAATGCCTTCACACGCTCGCGCAGGTCCAACGCAATCGCGTGGCTCTCCCGACTCCGATCCCCTTTGGGGCTCAGATTCACCTGCAAGTCACCCATGCGCGGCTCAGCCCGCAGATAGGAGTGCCTGACTAACCCATTGAAGTTGAATGGAGCAGCCGCGCCGGCATAGGACTGAACCGACAATATCTCGTCCACCGGAGCAATTGCCTTGGCCATGTCTTGCAGAACCCGGTCCGTATCCTCAACCGACGACCCGCGCGGCAGATCAACCACCACGGCAAGCTCCGACTTGTTGTCGAATGGCAGAAGCTTCACCGTGACGGCCTTGACGTAGAACAACCCCATCGACCCGATAGTCGCCACCGTCACGACAGCCAGGAACCGCCCGGCATTCCGCCGCGACGCAAGGATTGGCGCAGCCACTTTCCGATAACTCCGCCCGAGAAGCCCACCGCTGTCTCCGCCATGACCATGCTCGCCACTGGCGTGGACCTTGCCGAACTTCAGCATCAACCACGGCGTGACGATCACCGCCACAAAGAAGGAAAAGACCATCGCCGCCGAAGCATTTGCGGGGATCGGCGACATATACGGCCCCATCATTCCGGACACGAACAGCATGGGCAGCAGCGCCACCACCACAGTCAGGGTCGCAACGATGGTCGGGTTGCCAACCTCGCCCACGGCGTCAATTGCTGCCTGTTTGCGGCTCCTCCCATCGCCCATGCCCCAATGGCGGGCGATGTTCTCGATCACGACGATAGCGTCATCGACGAGAATGCCGATGGAAAAGATAAGCGCGAACAGGCTCACCCGGTTCAGCGTGTACCCCATGATCCGCGCCGCAAACAGCGTCAGAAGGATCGTCACCGGAATGACGATGGCCACGACAAGGGCCTCGCGCCAGCCGATGGCAAAACCCACCAGCGCCACGATAGACAAGGTCGCCAGCCCGAGATGGAACAGAAGTTCGTTCGCCTTTTCGTTCGCCGTCTCGCCATAGTCCCGCGAGACCGAAACGTTCAGATCCTTCGGGATGACCGTCCCCTTCAACCGCTCGACTTCGGCCCGGATTTCCTCGGCAATAGTCACCGCATTCGCGCCCGACCGCTTTGCAATCGCCAACGACACGGCCGGCACCCGCGCGAACCCGGCACCCTGGCGCTCGAGATTGAAGACTCGGGCGTCACTGGTATCCGTCGCCAGATGAACATTCGCGACATCGCGCACATAGATCGGACGCCCATCGCGCGTGGTCACAAGAATGTCGCTGATCGCCGACAGGTCATTGAGCGTCTCGCCAACCGACAGACCCACTTGCTTTCCGTCTGACCGAACCATGCCAAGATCGAATGCGCCGTTTGCCCCTTCGATCTTTGCCGTCAGCGCCTGCAATGTCAGACCGGCCTTGGCAAGTCTCTCCGGGTCCGGTGAAATGCGTATCTCGGTGGGGCTCTCTCCCACGATATAGGTCAGCCCCACATCGGGCAGCGCGGCAATAGCAACGCGCATTTCGTGTGCGACACGCGTCAGGTCGGCTCCTGTCCATCTGTCTGCCTGCGCCTCGGAAGGCGACAGAGTCAGAACCATGATCGCCACATCATCTATGCCGCGGCCAACAATAAGCGGCTCCGGTATTCCCTTGGGAATCCGGTCCATGTTGGCCCTGATCTTTTCATGGATGCGCAACACCGCCGCGTCTGCTGACGTGCCCACCTTGAACCGCGCAGTCACCATCGCCGCATCGTCGCGCGTCTGGGAATAGACATGCTCTACGCCAGGGATGGACTTCACGATCGTCTCAAGCGGTTCAGTCACCAGCTTGACCGCATCCTCTGCCTTCAAGCCGTCAGCGCGCACCTGGATATCGACCATCGGCACCGAGATCTGCGGCTCTTCCTCGCGCGGCAGGGTGATCAGCGCGATCACGCCAAGGATCAGCGCCGCCAACAGCGCCAGCGGCGTCAGGGGCGATGCAATGAAGGCGCGCGTCAACGCTCCGGCAACGCCGGTCTTGTACTCATTCGTCACGGCATCACCACCACGTCGCCCGACCGGAGTCCGGTCAGCACTTCTCGCATCGGACCATTCGCCGTATCGACGATTGCGCCCGGAATGATCGTGATATCCTGCTCGGCACCGCCCACAGACAGAATGACGAGGTCGATGCCGGATCGTTTCAAAATCGCCTTCTCGGGCAGAGCCAATACTTCTCGCTTTGCCACCGGCACGGCCACCTGAATGCGTTGACCGATGAAAGTATCGGTAAGCCCTTCAACAGTGACGTCAGCCGTCACGCGCCCTTGCGCTATCTCGGGATAGACCTTCTCGATAGTACCAGATGCGCTATCGCCGACCTGTACCTTGGCACCAACGGTCAGCATTTCTGCGTGACGCTCAGGAATTGCCAGCCGCAGGAAAACTCCGCCACCGGCGACTGTCGCAATCGGCTCTCCGGGCATCACGACCTGTCCCGGACGCATCGAAAGGGTTAGAACCCGGCCATCCGCCGGCGCAAGCACATCGCCTTCCAGCATCTGTTGTGCCACAACCGACCGTGCCGCCTCTGCCTCTGCCTTCGCATTTCGGGCGACGTCGACAACGGTTCTCACCTGATCAACCCGCTGCTTGGTCGTTGCGCCACTTTGGAGCAATGCTTCGTTGCGGGTCAGTTCCGTCTCGGCGTTCTTGAGTTCAGATGCAGCCGAGGCAATCCGTGCCTCGGCTGCCTGAAGTTGCAGTTGCAACTTGTCATCAACGACCCGCCCAATGACCTCCCCTGCCTTGACCGGGCTACCCTCCGTCACATCGACCGAAACCAGCGTCCCGCCAATCCGCGACCGTGCAGGAATGACGAAGCGGCTTTCGACCTGACCAAAAAGTGCTTTCATGTCGGTTACTTCGACCGGCACCACACTCAGCGTTTCCGCCAGTGCAGGGACTGCCACCACCATGGCGACGGCAAAGGACAGGCTCTTGAAGACTATCATCTCGAGGGTCTTTCTCAGTTCAGTTCCGAAGCCCCATGGCCTTGAAGATATTGGCCGCCGGGCAGAAACCGGTGAACGAGGATTGAAGAAGATTGGCGCCCACGAACACGGTCAGCCAGATGAAGTTCGGGTGCACCCAATGCGCAAGCGCCAGTGACAGAAGCACCATGAACCCCGCAAACGCGGTCACCGCACGATTAACGGTCATACTACTCTCCTCTTTCATTCCACATGCGTTGCTTTGAGCTTGTCGATGCCCAACGCCTGAAGCGCCAGACGCTCGTAGAAGGGCTCTGACTTGCCGACGCGGATCTTGCGCAGGAAGTATTTCTCGAACCCGATCTTGGCGTAATGCACCCACTTCCCCGAGGACGACCAGTTGACATTCCTTGGCGGGATCTGCGGCTGGGCCACGAAGGCAACACCACTGTCGCCGAAATCGGCCAGACAGACGGCGTTCCAGCTGGCCACCTCGTGCGGCTCCTGCCCCTTGAGGAGGCTTGCGATATTCTCGGCCGTTGCCGTCACCATGCTCTCGATCATGAACCCGGTCTTGGGTACACCCACCGGCACAGGGGTCGGAGCGATCGGGGGAATGGCAACACCAACGCCGACCGCAAAGACGTTCTTGAACGTCGGGTTGCGCTGATACTTGTCGACAAGAATGAACCCGCGCGGATTGGTCAGCCCTTCGATACCGCGCACTGCCTCGACGCCACGGAACGCAGGCAACAGCATCGAGAAGCTGAACGGCAGGTCATGCAGTTTTTTCATCGAGCCGTCGTCGTTGACCTCCTCGACATGGATCATGCCCGGATCGAACGACTTCACCTTGGCATTGGTGACCCACTTGATGTGATGCTCACGCATCTGGCTTTCGAGCAACCCTTTGGTGTCGCCAACCCCGTCAAGGCCAAGGTGGCCGATGTACGGCTCTGACGTGACAAATGTCATCGGCACCCGGTCACGGACCTTGGCCTTGCGCAAAGCCGTTTCAAGGATGAACAGGAACTCATAAGCCGGGCCAAAACAGCTTGCACCCTGCACCGCCCCGATGACCACCGGCCCGGGATTGGCAACCAGCGCCTTGAACGCCTCCTGAGCTTTCAACGCATGGTCGACATGGCAGACAGACTGAGTATGTGCTTCGGGGCCAAACCCTGGAATCTCGTCGAACGCCAGATCAGGCCCCGTTGCAATGACGAGATAATCATAGCTCACCGAGCTTCCGTCGCTCATCTCCACCCGGTTCTCTGAAGGATGCACCCGCTTTGCCCCCTCTGGCCGCAGCGTGATACCGCGCCGCGTCATGACGTCGGTCAGATCGACCTCGATTTCTTCCTTGTCGCGCCAACCGACGGCTACCCATGGGTTTGACGGAACAAAACTGTATTTGGTTCCCTTGTTGATCACCGTGACACTGTCACCGACCCCGATCTGATCCTTCATCTCGTAAGCCATGATAACGCCACCCAACCCGGCACCAAGCACCACAATATGAGCCATTGCTTCCTCCCAACATGAAACCTGCGCGGGCAACATCCGGCGCCAGATACATTCCAATTTCGCAATGTATATATA
>JBATMT010000546.1:0-3013 GCA_049289975.1 Paracoccaceae bacterium
GACAGGGGCGGCAGCTAGCCGCCCCGTTTTCCTGCCACGTGAACGACCTGTCCTTGACCCTGCTCTCGCATCCCTTGACGGCTCGTATTCGAGCGCCTAGCAAGACGGCATGCTGAGTTACCGCCGCAAAATTGCAGTCACGTTGCTTGCCCGTTGGGCGGCATTGATTGCTGTTGCGATCTGGGTGCTCTTTCCGTCCGGAACAATGCCCGGTCGTACAGCCAATGGCGAACTGACCATCATGCTTTGTACCGGCGATGGCCCGGTGTCGATGACAGTTGATGACCAGGGCCAACCTCTACCCGCAGAAAAAGGCGAGAATGGCGATCACGCCAGCAAGCCATGCAGCTTCGCAGCGGCACATTTGCCGAGTTTAGCACCCTTGGGCGAGGTGTTCGCCCATGTCACTGCAACCTTCGTCGAGTCTGCACCTCTGCCGGTTGCCATTTCTGCAAGACAGTCACCAGACCATTCGTTCGCAGAACCGCGCGCTCCACCAGCTTTCCTCTGACTGACAGAATTTGCCTCTCGGGGCCGTTTCAATCACGGAGGATTCCATGTCGTCCATCGACACATCCGGCGCGGAAATCGCGTCCAATGGTGCTGCGCGCACCAACCCATTATACTTCGCCGCATGGCGCTGGCATTTTTATGCTGGCCTCTATGTGGTTCCATTCCTGATGATGCTGGCAATCACCGGCTTCTTCATGATGCTCTTTACGACACACCTGCCCGAATATGGCGATCGCATAGCGATTGACCCTTCTGGCCAACTCATGACCATCAGCGAACAGAATGCGGCAGCATTGGCAGCAGTCCCCGGAGCTACATCAGTTGCCGAGTATACTGCGCCGCTGACTGCCACGACACCTGCCCTCATTGATGTCGTCTCCGGGGAGTCGACGTTCGTTCTGGCCGTGAACCCCTATTCCGGCCAAATACTCCGCCAAACCGTGGACGGCGGAACCTGGTATGCTTTTCTTGAAATGATCCACGGCACTCTGCTTATCGGCTGGATTGGTGATCGCCTGATCGAGATTGCAGCATCTCTTGGTGTGCTTCTGCTCGTCACCGGTCTCTATCTGTGGTGGCCACGCAACGGTCGAGGGATGTCCGAACTCCTTGTCCCACAGCTTTCCGCCAAGGGCCGGGCATTGTGGAAGTCGCTCCATCAGGTGACCGGTTTCTGGATATCTATAGTGCTCATCTTTTTCCTGATTTCCGGTCTCTCATGGTCGGGCGTCTGGGGAGAGAAGTTCACGCAGGCCTGGAGCACTTTCCCGGCTGAAAAATGGGACAATGTTCCCCTGTCAGACGAGACCCACGCCAGCATGAACCATGACGGCGAGAAATCGGTACCGTGGACGTTGGAGCAAACGCCAATGCCAGAGTCGGGGTCGTTCGCCGGGGAGAGCGTCTTGCCCGAAGGAACGGCGGTCAACTTCGACACACTCTATGTCTTGGGGCGCGAAATCGGACTTGAAGGCCGTTTTCACCTGACGGCTCCCGCCTCGCCGGATGGGGTATGGACGCTGAACCAGAACTCCATGAGCTATGACGGATCGTCACCGATGATCGACCGAACGGTGCATGTCGACCAATACACAGGAAAGGTGCTCGCCGATGTCCGCTATGCCGACTACGGGGTTGCAGGCAAGGCGATGGCCGTTGGAATTGCGCTACACGAAGGGCAGTTGGGCTTGTTGAATTTTGCGTTGAACGCGGCCTTCTGCCTGTCGGTGCTTCTTGTGTGCGTGTCGGGCGTGATCATGTGGTGGAAGCGTCGCCCAGCAGGAGCATCGCGTCTGGCCGCGCCACCGGTGCCGCAAAATGTGCCACTTGCACGCGGGGTTGTGTTGATTGCGGTCCTGCTGTCGATGCTGTTCCCGATGCTCGGCCTTACGCTATTGGCCGTCCTTGCCATTGATCTGGCGTTGCTGAGTGCGATGCCTGGCGTGAAGCGCGCGGTCACTTGAACCCAAGGGTCCGAGCGGGGCGGGTGTCGCCCCGGTCGGATTACCCCGCGTCGCCGGTTTCGGGTTTCGGCAATGCGCTACAGCGCTTCATCGCGCCGATCGTCTGGCAATTGCTTGTACCACCAATCAGTTTTGTTGCCGGTGCGGTGTCTTCTTCTATAGCGGCCGGGTCGGCCGCGGCCTGCTCTGTCGTTCCGCCAAGCCGTTCCTTGACGCTGGCGATGTAGTCACTGATGGGGAATTGGCCCAACGGCAGGCTCGAGGCGTTGGATTGATTGATATAGTCGACACCAGTGATGGCGCAGGCCGCCACGATGCCGAATGCGATGATAGATGCTTTTGCCATGGTATTCTGGTCCGTTGTTGTTGACCGTAGCTAAAAGCGATCAAGCGGGCCGAATTGTGACACGCCTTGGGAAAAATCGCGCAGCGCCGTCGTGCCTCTAGAAACGCGACAGGACCAGCCCTGCCGCCACCAGCAGAACAGCGGCAACCCGGGTCAAGCTGATGGGTTGCGCAACAATCCCGAACGCACCGACTTGATCCAGAATGAGAGCAGCAACCAACTGACCGAAGATCATCGCGGCGATTGCAGTGACGACCCCAAGACCCGCAACGCCTGAAATCATCGACCAGACGTAGAAAGCTCCCAGAAGACCGCCGGCCAGTTGCCAGATCGGGACGCTCGCCAATCGTGCAATCGGTCCTGTGCCGCCGGTTGCCAGCGACAGCCCCAGAAGTACAGCAAAGCCGATCGCGAAAGACACAGCCGCTGCCGTCACCGGACTTTGCACAGACCTGCTCAATGAGGCATTGATCGGCGCTTGCAGCGCCACCGCTGCGCCGCCGAGGCAGATCATGATCAGGGGGAAGATGCTTGATTGAGGCATTTCGATTCTCCTGGGCTTCTGATTGTCAACGCTGCGACACGGGCAGAGATCAATCGACCAACAAGTGTTCAACAACGCGTCGCGGCATACTCGTCTGCAATCTCCAGCAGTCGCGCTTTGGTGAAAGCCGGGCCGTGACCGCCATAG
>JBATMT010000547.1:0-1599 GCA_049289975.1 Paracoccaceae bacterium
GGATAAGGATCATCCCGATCAGCAATCCGATGAACAGAGGACTGTCGGTTGGCAAGGTGCCAGCCGAAGGCGCTATTCGAACCTTGGCCGCAATTGACCCGGCCATCGCCAGAACGGGAATGACATAGGCAAATCTGCCTGCCATCATTGCGATGCCGAGCGTGGTGTTGAACCAAGGCGTATTGGCATTTAGGCCAGCGAACGCCGAACCGTTGTTGCCCGCCGCTGAAGAGTAGGCATAGAGCAATTCGGACAGTCCATGCGGACCTGTATTGGCAAGACTCGAGAGCGCGTTTGGCAGCGTGGCCGCTACGGCAGTGAACCCAAGGATCGCCAGCGGCGGCACCAGAACTGCAATGACGGCAAGCCGCACTTCTCTCGCTTCTACTTTCTTCCCGAGGAACTCCGGCGTCCGGCCGACCATCAGGCCCGCCACGAAGACAGAAAGCAGTGCAAACACGACCATTCCATAGAGACCCGAGCCCACACCACCTGGCAGTACCTCGCCCAGCTGAATGAAGAGCATGGGGATCAGGCCACCGAGCGGTGTAAGGGAATCATGCATCGCGTTGACGGCTCCGCAGGAGAGCCCCGTCGTAGCGGCGATATAGAGGGCAGACAGAGCCTGACCGAAGCGTACTTCCTTGCCCTCCATATTCCCTTGGGCTGGGTCGATGCCCAGGCCCACCATCATTGTCGTGCCAGATGCCTCTGCTGCGTAGACCACGGCAACACCTGCCACGAGCAGGATAGACATGACGATCAAAAGCGCCCTGCCCTGTTTGCGTGCGCCAACCATGTGACCAAACGTCAGTGGCAAAGCCGCCGAAATCAGCAGCATTGACCAGATTGACAGGATGTTACTAAGGGCGTTGGGGTTCTCGAAAGGATGCGCGGCATTGGCATTGAAGAATCCGCCACCGTTGGTGCCGAGCTGCTTTATCGCTTCCTGACTGGCGATTGGACCCAACGCAATTGCTTGGTGCGCACCTTCCAGAGTTGTCACATCAACCGACGCGGATAGGGTCTGCGGCACTCCCAGTGCCATGAAGCCAATGCAGACGATGATCGACAGGGGCAGCAACACGTAGAGCACTGAACGGGTCATATCGACCCAGAAGTTACCAATGGTCACGCTACCGGAGCGAGCGAACGACCTCACCACGGCAATCGCCATAGCCATACCGGCGGCGGCAGACAGGAAGTTCTGTACTGTCAGCCCCGCCATCTGCGACAAGTGGCTCATCGTTGCCTCGCCACTGTAGGCCTGCCAATTTGTGTTCGTTACAAAGCTTACAGCCGTGTTGAACGCTAAGTCCGGTGCAAGACCACCAAAACCTTGTGGATTGAACGGCAGTAACCCTTGAAGGCGCAATATGCCGTAAAGCAAAAGCCAGCCCGCGAGGCTGAACGCCAACATCGAACGTGCGTAACCAAACCAGCCAGTTTCCCTCTCCGGACTGATGCCAGCGGCGCGATATAGTCCGTTTTCAAATGAGCCGAGAAAGAAATGAAGAACCGTTCTCTGGCCCGAGTAGAGTTTCGCCATGTAAGCTCCAAGCGGAGCGGCGGCTATCATTACAAGCATCAGCACGAGTG
>JBATMT010000548.1:0-3377 GCA_049289975.1 Paracoccaceae bacterium
ACCCAACCGGGGCCGATTGAGACGGGCGAAAGTCGATAGCGCAGACCTTGCTGGTCAAGCCCGCTCTGTCGATCAGGATATTGCGCAGGTTATAGTCGCCGTGCCGCTCGGCATGGTGCGCTGGCAACCCGTCAAATTGTTCCGCTGATGCCAGAACCGCGTCCGCCAGAGACATGAACAAGGCCGTGTCCGCGACCTTTAGCTGTCCGATATTCACGTCACTGCGCAGCTTTCGCAGATGGTCACAGGCAAATCGTGTCTGAAAGGGCCGATGCGGCCCGCGGGCCGAGCGATGAAATTCCGCCAGCCAGCGCCCGCAATCCTGTAATATCTCGCGCCGATCGCGGTTGCTGTCGGACTGTTCCAGCAAAGCAGCCGCGTTTTCTGCGGGCAGATACTCAAGAAGGGCCGTCGCCTCGGTCGGCAGAAACGCCAGAAGCCGCGGCACCCGAAGCCCCTGCATGTTCCCCGCCAGCCGCCGCCGCGCCTGCTCCTGTGCGGCAAGGCTCAGTGCGAAGTGTCCACCCGGATGATTGTCTGGCCGAAGCTCCTGCTTCAGCAGCATCAGCCTGCCTTCGCCCTGTCGCACCAGAAGGATAACTTTCGGGCCCAGCGCATCTTGTCGGGCAAGAACGACCTCGTAGGTTGGTGCCTCGCCGGAAAGCCCGCACGATTTCGCCAAGGCGGGCCAATGTGCAAGTGCCGCACGCGCTAGTTTATCGTCAAGCACCTGAACCCCATTCACCAGATTTCCGCCGAAGATAGACCGATTGCGGCGTTTGGAAAAAGCCCCGCCTTGCCGCGCCGCCTGCCTACGGCCATATATCGGTCAAATGGTACTGTTGGGGTTCCGATGGCTGACGATAAATTTCCGGGCTGGCACGGCACGACGATCCTTGCCGTGCGGCGGGGTGGGCGTGTGGTTGTGGCGGGTGATGGGCAGGTCAGTCTTGGCCCGACCGTGATCAAGGGCACCGCGCGAAAAGTGCGCAGGCTTTCACCCGGCGGTCACGAGGTGGTGGCCGGATTTGCCGGATCGACCGCCGACGCGTTCACTCTGCTCGAGCGGCTGGAAAAGAAGCTCGAGGCGGCCCCCGGCCAGTTGGCCCGTGCGTCGGTCGAACTCGCCAAAGACTGGCGCATGGACAAGTACCTGCGCAATCTCGAAGCCATGCTCATCGTGACAGACGGCAAGGACCTCTTCGTGATCACCGGTGCAGGCGACGTACTTGAAACCGAACATGACGTAGCCGCCATCGGATCCGGCGGTAACTACGCTCTCGCTGCTGCGCGCGGCCTGATGACCACTGATCTCGATGCCGAGGAAATTGCGCGTCGCGCAATGGCCATCGCCGCCGACATCTGCGTCTACACCAACGGCAATCTGACGGTCGAGGTTATCGGTGACTGACGAAGACAAGCACATCGGCCAGACCGATCTTCGCGCCGCCGTCGCCGCAGGTATAGTGACCGAAGCGCAGGCCGCTTCCATAGCAGCAATCGCACATGACCGCGCAGGCCGCCGTCAGGCCTTGCCAGCCGAGGATGAGCCTTTCGAGTTTTTCCGTGGTTTCTCGGAAATATTCGTCTCGGTCGGCCTTATCATCCTGCTGTCGGGGATTTCGCTCATACTTGGCTGGTTTGGCGGTGTCGTCGTGATGATCGCGTTGCCCGCCATTTCTGCGGCGATCGCGTGGTGGTGGGCGACCTACTTCACGCTCGAACGCCGCATGAACCTGCCCAGCATGGTTCTGGCGATTGCCTATGGCACTGGCGTCTATCTCTCCGCCCTCACGATCCTGTCGCAGACCGACGTTCCGGTACGCGCCGCAATGGTGGTGGCATCGCTGGTCGCCGCGGCAGCGATGGGGCTGTGGTATCGGCACTTCCGCCTGCCGTTCTCGATGTTCATTCTGGGTATGTTCGGCCTTGGCGCCGTCTACGCCCTGACCGCATCGCTTCAGGAAATCAGCGGAGCAAGCGCGGGCTTCGGCTCGATGCTGTTTGACCTCAGAAACAGCCCGCAGTTTTCACTCGGCACACTGCTTTTTGGTCTTGCAGCGTTTGCTGGCGGCATGTGGTTCGACACGCGCGACCCGTACCGCCTTGGCCGCCATGCGGCGACCGCCTTCTGGCTGCACATGCTCGCGGCCCCGGCGCTGGTAAACACCGTATCGCTGACTCTTTACAACATTGGCGGGACCGTCGGCATGGCCACAACCGTCGCCGCCCTTGCCGCAATAGCGGCCATGGCGCTGGTGATCGACCGCCGGTCCTTCCTGACTGCCAGCATTGCCTATGTCGCGCTGATCATCTCGTGGATGATCCGTGGCAGCGGCGAAGGCAATCTTGGCCAATGGGCGCTGACCCTGATCGTGCTTGGCGCCTTCGTCACCGCCCTTGGCACCTGGTGGGTGCCACTAAGAAACGCGCTCATGCGCACCTTGCCGGACTTCCCCGGCAAGCGTCGCCTTCCCCCCTATGCCGGATAATCCATGACCAGCCTCACCCCCCGCGAGATCGTTTCCGAACTCGACCGTTTCATCATCGGACAGGCCGACGCGAAGCGCGCCGTTGCGGTTGCCATGCGCAACCGCTGGCGCAGGCAGCAACTGCCCGACACGCTGCGCGATGAAGTCTATCCGAAGAACATACTGATGATCGGCCCTACCGGCGTCGGCAAGACCGAGATTTCGCGACGTCTCGCCAAACTCGCCAAGGCGCCATTTCTCAAGGTCGAGGCGACAAAGTTCACCGAAGTCGGGTACGTCGGCCGCGATGTCGAGCAGATCATCCGCGACCTCACCGACGCTGCCATGGTCGAAACCCGCGCCCGGATGCGGGAAGACGTCAAGGCGCGCGCTCACAAGGCCGCCGAGGAACGGGTGATCGAAGCCATCGCCGGCAAGGACGCCCGCGAAGGCACCCGCGAAATGTTCCGGACGAAGCTGAAGAAGGGCGAACTCGATCAGACCATGATCGAACTGGAGGTCGCCGATACCGCCAACCCCATGCCGATGATGGAGCTTCCGGGTCAGGGCGGCATGGGCATGATGAATCTGGGCGACATCTTCGGCAAGGCCTTTGGCGGCCGCCGGGTGCGCAAGAAACTGACGGTATCCGAAAGCTATGAACTTCTGATCTCTGAAGAAGCCGACAAGCTTCTCGACGACGAGGTGGTGAAGGCTGCGGCACTGGAAGCGG
Source organism: Paracoccaceae bacterium (assembly GCA_049289975.1). GTDB lineage: Bacteria > Pseudomonadota > Alphaproteobacteria > Rhodobacterales > Rhodobacteraceae > TMP-24. The sequence goes on from JBATMT010000548.1 coordinate 3,205, forward strand.
TTCAGGAAAACGGCATCGTCTTCATCGACGAGATCGACAAGGTCTGCGCCCGCGCCGAAACCCGTGGCGCCGATGTCAGCCGCGAAGGCGTTCAGCGCGACCTACTGCCGCTGATCGAGGGGACCACGGTTTCCACCAAGCATGGTCCGGTCAAGACCGACCATATCCTGTTC
>JBATMT010000549.1:0-3317 GCA_049289975.1 Paracoccaceae bacterium
AGAATGAATTGAAGAAGATCCCCTTCTTCGTGCGCGGCAAGGCACGGCGCAACACCGAAAAGTATGCAGAAGCCAAAGGAGTCGCCGCGATTTCTGTCGAGACCCTTTATGAGGCAAAGGCCCACTATGCGCGCTGATGTCCCTCTCAATGGAGCCCGCATCTGCTACAACATAGTTGTGGTGACGCTTGACCAGCATGCCGCTGGGCCTGCCGCGCGGATCGCTCCGCGTCTGGCGCGTGATTTTCCGGGCTTGAGCATTTCGATCCATGCCGCGGCAGAATGGGCAGAAAATCCCGCCGCGCTTGCGCGCTGCAAGGAGTCGCTCAAGACCGCAGATATTGTCATCGCAAACCTGATCTTCATCGAAGAGCATATCTCGGCTATTCTTCCCGATCTGACCGCGGCGCGCGCTCATGCCGATGCATTCGTTGGCCTGATCGCCGACTCTGCCATCGTCAAACTTACAAAGATGGGCGATCTGGACATGGCCAAGCCCGCCTCGGCGGCGATGGCACTTCTGAAAAAGTTTAAGCCAACTGCCAAGACCTCCGCCAACAGCGGCGAAAAGCAAATGTCGATGCTGCGACGTCTACCAAAGATATTGCGCTGGATTCCCGGTAAAGCTCAGGACCTGCGTGCCTGGTTTCTGTCGATGCAATACTGGCTTGGCGGGTCGGACGAAAACATCGAGCAGATGATCCGCTTTCTGATCGGTCGCTATTCCACCCGCAAAGACTTTCAGGGTGCAGTCGCAAAAGCTCCCGTCGACTATCCAGAGGTTGGCCTTTACCACCCGAAGGTTCCGGGCCGTATCACGACAAGCCTTGCTGATTTGCCTCGTCCCGCGGAGGCCAAGCTGACTGTTGGCCTATTGATGCTGCGCTCTTACATCCTTGCTTCCGACACCGCCCACTATGATGCGGTGATCGCCGCGTTAGAGGCCAAGGGCATTGCCTGTATTCCGGCCTTTGCTGGTGGGCTTGATGGCCGCCCCGCTATCGACGCCTATTTCAAGGCAGCCCATCACATCGACGCAATGGTGTCGTTGACAGGCTTCAGCCTTGTTGGCGGTCCGGCCTACAATAACAGTCCCGCAGCAGTCGAGGCGCTCTCCGCACTTGATGTACCCTACATCGCGGCACATCCGCTGGAGTTCCAGACGCTTGGCCAATGGGCCGATGCGGACACCGGCCTTGGACCGATCGAAACCACCATGTTGATCGCTTTGCCTGAAATCGACGGCGCAACAAATCCAACTGTCTTTGCTGGACGCCACGGGCTTGATGGCTGCACTGGCTGTCATCACCAGTGCAAGGAAGCCAGCTTCAGCCGAGCAATGTCGCCCTGCACGGAGCGCGTCGCCTCGCTGGCAGAGAAAACCTACCGGCTCGCCAAACTGCGAACGCTTAAAAACGCTGACAAGAAGGTCGGCATCGTCCTGTTCGGCTTTCCCCCCAATGCGGGTGCAGCTGGAACGGCCGCTTATCTTTCGGTCTTCGAAAGTCTGCACAACACGCTTAACGCGATGAAAAAGCAGGGCTATGCGCTTGATGTGCCAGCCACCGTGGATGACTTGCGTGAAGCGGTATTGGGAGGAAACTCTCGCACATATGGCCAGCCTGCCAATGTTGCAGCGGTTGTCGACGCCGACAGCATTGTGCGGAACACCCAGCACCTGAAGGCCATAGAGGCCGTATGGGGCCCGGCACCTGGCAAGGTCCAAAGCGACGGCCGCAACGTATTCATACTGGGTCGCCAGTTCGGCAATGTTTTTGTCGGGCTTCAGCCGACGTTCGGCTATGAAGGCGATCCGATGCGGCTGTTGTTCGAGCGCGGGTTTGCCCCGACGCATGCATTCACACAGTTCTACCTGTGGCTGCGCAACACCTGTAAAGTCGATGCTCTCTTGCACTTTGGCATGCACGGCGCGCTGGAGTTCATGCCTGGCAAACAGGCCGGCATGGGAGCGAAAGACTGGCCGGACCGGCTAATTGGCGAACTACCGAATGTGTACCTTTACGCGGCCAATAATCCTTCGGAAGCCACACTTGCCAAGCGTCGCTCGAATGCCGTCACCATCACTCACCTGACACCGCCCCTTGCACAGGCCGGCCTTTACAAGGGCCTTGTCGAGTTGAAAGAGAGCCTCACACGTTGGCGCGGGATGCCGGTTCAGGCTCCGGAACGTGCCGAACTTGAAGCGCTGATCGCCGAGCAGGCCGCTGTTGTCGACATGCGGGGCCGCAATCCTGCTGCGCTTTGGTTGAAACTGCTGGAAGCCGAGGACGCACTGATCCCCGATGGATTGCATGTTGTTGGCCGTCCGATGGCGGAAAAGGCCCGTGCTGAGATACTGGATCTGCTGCCTGCAATGGACTCAGCAACCCGCGCCCGGATCGACTTGCAGTTGCAAGAGGACACAGAGATTCCCGGCATATTGCGCGCCCTGTCTGCCCGTTTCATTTCGCCGGTACCGGGTGGTGACCTGATCCGTAGTCCTAAAATCCTGCCGACCGGGCGCAATATCCACGCTTTTGATCCGTTCCGTATGCCAACCGAGTTCGCCCTGCGCGACGGTGCGGCGCAGGCAGACCGACTGTTGGCCGCTCATCCCACTCTGCCGCGCTCTATTGCTCTGGTCCTGTGGGGAAGTGACAATATTAAATCTGACGGCGGTCCGATTGCGCAGGCCCTGGCGCTGATGGGCGCACGCCCACGATTTGACAGCTATGGTCGCCTGTCAGGTGCCGACCTGATCCCGCTATCGCAGCTTGGCCGCCCACGGATTGACGTCCTGATGACCCTTTCCGGCATCTTCCGTGACCTTCTGCCCCTGCAAACCCGCATGCTTGCCGAAGCTGCCTACAAGTGCGCCATCGCTGACGAACCTTTGCCGCAAAACTTCATCCGCGAACATGCGCTCGCCTATGCCGAGCAAATGGGCACCGACATGGAAACTGCCTCCTTGCGGGTATTCTCCAACGCCGAAGGTGCCTACGGATCAAACGTCAACCAAATGGTCGACAGTTCTGCCTTTGGCGTGGAAGACGAGTTGGCCGACGCCTATGAGGCCCGCAAGAGCTTTGCTTACGGCAGAAACGGCAAGCCGGTAAAGCAAGCCGTGCTGATGCAGAAGGCGTTGAAGAATGTCGAGATGGCCTATCAGAATCTGGAATCGATCGAACTTGGTGTCACTTCTGTAGACCATTATTTCGATACGTTGGGCGGTATCGCTCGCGCTGTAAAGCGCCAGCGCGGCAGCGATACGCCGGTCTACATCTCTGACCAGACCCGTGGCACCGGCAAGATCCGTAC
>JBATMT010000550.1:0-1941 GCA_049289975.1 Paracoccaceae bacterium
ATGGTGGCCTTGGCCCATTCGCCGATCAGGAGGCCAGCCTGGAAGTTGTCGGTGGCGAAGGTTGCGTCGGCGGCGTCGATCGGGTCGAGCGGGGTGTCGAGTGCGATGACGAGGAGGCCGGCGTCGCGGGCGGCCTTGACCGAGTCGACGATGGCTTTGGTGTCAGACGCAGTGATCAAGATACCTTTCGCGCCGTCAGCGACGCAGGCTTCGATTGCGGCAACCTGGCTTTCGTGGTCGCCGTCAACCTTGCCTGCATAGGACTTCAGCTCAAGGCCAAGCTCGGCGGCCTTGGCCTGAGCGCCTTCCTTCATCTTGACGAAGAAGGGGTTGGTATCAGTTTTGGTGATCAGGCAGGCGCTGTCAGCAGATGCAGCAGTGGCGCCAGCAAGGCAGAGCGCGCCGACGGCGGCGCTGAGCAGGAATTTCGTCATGTTGTCCTCCCAGAGACAGTGTTTGGCAGGATCCTCAGTTCCCTGCCGGATGAGGAGCGGCTACGATTCTTTGCCGCCCTTGGGGGAGATATGACCGTTTGCGGTAACGCCTGTCAATAAATAAATCATTCTTAATTAATATTGACACGTCGCACTATTCACCACAGTCTGGCCGCGAGGGAGAAGGCTTGCGGCGGTGACGCAGGAGCTTTTCATGTCGTCGCAGGTTCTGAGGGTGAAACATGCTGATCGGGATTCCATCCATCCTCGGACCGGACCTGCTTTACACGCTGCGCTCAATGGGCCACGGCGATGAAATTGCGCTGGTCGATGGCAACTATCCCGCGCAAGAACATGGGCGGCGCGTGGTGCGGGCCGATGGTATCAGCCTTTTGCCGATGCTTGAGGCTATCTTGAGGATCATGCCGCTGGATCGCGCGGTGCCGGGGGCCGTGTTCCGGGCATCCCAGAATTCTGACCCCAAGCAGGCAGCGGAAATTCACACCCAGATTGACGCACTATGCGGCAGACTGGTGCCGGAGTTCGCTGTCACGCCGCTTTCTGGTGATGACCTTTACCCGCGCATCCGCGCCGCGCATACGCTCGTTGCCACCAGCGAGCCGCAGCTTTATGCCAACGTGATCTTGCGCAAGGGGGTGATCATGCCTTTTGGCGCTGGTTCATGACAGAAAAGAGCACGACGACAATGCAGGACGTGGCACCCGAACCGACGATCGCAGACCTAGGCAGTCTGCGCGGGTCTAACCAGTCTGGCATGCGCGATCATAACGAGCGGCTGGTGCTGACGCTGATCCGCAAGCGCGGGGCGCTTGCCAAGTCGGACATCGCCCGGATCACCGGACTTTCGGCGCAGACCGTATCGGTCATCATGCGCGAGCTTGAACGCGATGGGCTTCTCAAAAAGGAAAAGCCGCTGCGTGGTGGTGTAGGAAAGCCATCCGTGCCGATGGCGCTTAATCCATCGGGCCTTTATTCAGTGGGTCTCAATATAGGCCGCCGCAGCGCCGATCTGGTGCTTCTGGATTTCGTCGGAGCGGTGCAGGGTCAGTTGAAACAGACCTATGCCTATCCGACGCCTGAGATCATTCTGAAGTTTCTGGCAGATGGCTTCGACGCTCTGTTTGCGGGGAAGCCTGCATCGTTTCGGCGGCGGCTGGCGGGACTTGGCGTAGCGTCGCCGTTTGAACTGTGGAACTGGCTCGACACAGTCAATGCGCCGAAGTCCGAGATGCAGAAATGGCTTGATTTCGATCTTGTGCAAGCTGTTGCCGATGCCACTGGTTTGGCAGTGCATCAACAAAACGACGCGACCTCGGCCTGTACCGCCGAACACCTGTATGGGCGCGGCCGCGAGTTTTCCGACTATGCCTATTTCTTCATAGGCTCGTTTATCGGTGGCGGTGTTGCGCTGAATGATACGGTCTTTTCCGGGCGCACCGGCAACGCGGGTGCATTTGGTACGCTTCCCATTCGTTTTGGCACGGGC
>JBATMT010000551.1:0-2414 GCA_049289975.1 Paracoccaceae bacterium
GAACTGACTGAACGGGGCCAAACGTAAATTCCTGATTGGCGATGGCAATGCGAATTCCTCCACCTGCCTCGGCAATATATCCCGCGCCAAGCGTCGCTGCCGCGACGGCCGCCACGAAGATCGCTATCTTTGCAAAGGACCAGATCATTGCCCCATCCTCACTTCAGTTCACTCGCCAACGACTCTACCGCTTCCATTGCAGACACACGCTTTTCCGCAAGACCGACCCACTCTGACATGCGATCCTGACCAGCCTGCGGAAGCTTCGCGATTTCTGCGAGTGCCGCCTTGAGATCACCCGCCCGCAGCGCTGCCTCTGCCCGGCTCAGGACGGCATCAGGATCGTCTCCAGATCGAGGAGTAAGCGAACGGGCACCTGTCTGGCTCCGAAGAAAGGCAGAAAGCCGGCTCCAGGTTCCGTCCCCCGGCACCTCCGCCAACGATATCGCAAGGGCGTCGCGGGCGGCATCGGGATAGGCGCTCGTCAGTGCCGCAAGGGTCGGTACTCCGGTCGATTGGGATGCCAACGTGTCAGGTATCGCAATACCCGCACCCGATAAGGTGGCGAGCGGGGCATCAAATGCAGCGCCGGTCTCTATTGCAGCCTGGATTGCGGTCACGGCTGCACCTGTTGCTGCAAGCTGCGCCTCTGCTGCGGCTGCGGCTTTTACCTTTTCGGCCTCTTGCTGGGCTTCGAGGGCCTTCTTCTGTGCCTCTTCCGTTAGGGCGGCTATCTGCGCTGCGGTCGCACCGCCTGCAGCGACCGGCGCGCTTTCGAGAGTCGCAAGGCGATCCGAGAGGACCTGCAGGCGCTGCGTTAATTCATCCTCGCGTGTATTGGCGGCAGCAAGAGCGGCGTCCGTTTCGGCTTTCAACCCATCAAGGCCGGTGACATCCAAGGTTTGCGCAGGCAAGCTGGCGACTTGGGCTGCAAGATCTGTCAGTCGCTTGTCATGGTCGGACAAGCGCTGATCAAGGCCGGTGCCGCTGACGATGCCCAGTGCATCCGGGTAAGTCTTTGCAAGATACAGCCCGGCACCCACGCCTGCGAGTGCTGCAATCGCGCCACCAGCCACCAGCGGCAGGAATATTGAACGCCGGTGTTCGGGCCTAATGGTTTCAGTCTGTGAAGACCGGTCTGGTTGGCCAAGAGACGGCCGCGTTTCGGATGGTTCAGTGTTTGACGTCGTCTCGGAAATTGCCTCGTCAGACCTGTCGGAGGCGACCGGCTCCGCTATGACCAGTTCGGAAGCCTCTTCGACCTCGGGCGCGGTTTCTGCTTTCGTGCGGCGCGCCATTCTATCCTCCGGGTCAGCCCATCGTTAGGCGAAAGAATCTTGCTTTCTCGAACAATCTAGTCAGCCAGACGCATAGTCTCAACCTGTTGCCGTGGGGTGCGCCAATTGGTCTAGCGCATCCAGCAAACTTTCGCTGTCTGGCCTAGCGGCGATAACACATTTTTCCGGATTCAGAGTCGCAGCTTTTTGTGCCGCCGGCGCGCCATTGGCGGCAATCAGAAGCGGAGCCGTACCAGTTCGTGCAGCCTCGGCAAAAAGCACCGCCGATCTCGTCGAAAACAGCGGAACGAGAAGCGGATGATGCCCACTCAACAGCGCTGACGCTTTGTCAGTCAGCGGCAATGCGATCTGTTCGTACACTGCGACAGAGTCCGTCTTCGCACCACCCGCGTTGAGTGTTCCCGCAACATCAAAAGCCGTGTCCACGCCATGCGGCCAGATGAAGTGTGCTGTGGGTCGAACCGATAGAATCATGTCGGTCAGCGCATCAGCGTTGCCGGGGCCAACCGTCACGCTGAAGCCAGCAGTCCTTGCCGCCCCGGCAGTACGCTCGCCAACACACCATGCGTGCAATGAGCGGCGATTCTCAAGCCGCGCAAACGCACGGACCGCCGTTTCGGAGGTAAAGATCACGTTCTCTATGTCGTCCAGACAAAGTCTGGGCGAAAGCCACTGGGTGCGCATCAGGGGCGATGTGACCACAGGCCAGTCTGATCCGAAACGCGCGCGAAACTGCTCGGCAAAGCGATTTGCCGCTGTTTCAGGTCGCGTCATGAGCAGGACAGGACGAACGACAGACCTCCGATGGGATTGTAGGTTGGCTATGCCGGTGTTACCTGCGCCGTATCAACCGCGCAACCGCAGAGCCATGAGAGACAACATCACATTCCTTGGCCTGGAAAGCAGCTGCGATGACACCGCAGCGGCTGTGGTGCGGCTTCGCGATGGTCGCAGCGAGATCCTTTCATCAATAGTTTACGGCCAGACCGACCTACACGCCGCCTTCGGCGGAGTAGTGCCTGAAATCGCCGCGCGCGCACATGCAGAGAAACTGGATGTTTGCATTGAAGAGGCACTTCTGATCGCAAATGCATCGTTTTGCGATCTGGACGGTAT
>JBATMT010000552.1:0-3571 GCA_049289975.1 Paracoccaceae bacterium
CGGGATCTTCCATCTGTTCCGCAATAGCGACCCGGAATCCCTTGCGGATCAGGGTCAGAAGGTAACCCTCTGCTGCGTGGGCCGGAACGCCACACATCGGGATGTCCTGCCCAAGATGCTGACCGCGCTTGGTCAAGGCAATATCAAGCGCCGCCGCCGCCGCTTCCGCATCGGCAAAGAACATCTCGAAGAAGTCGCCCATCCGATAGAACAAAAGCGCGTCGGGATAGCGCCCCTTGATCTCCAGATATTGCGCCATCATCGGTGTCGCGCCGGATATGTTGTCATCGTGAGCCATGCCCCGAGGCATATCCAAACTCGAAGCGCCAATCCACCCGGATCGAAGCGCGCACCGGCAAATCGAATGTCTGCATTTTCCGGCGCCAAATACCCCGGGGGAGTGCGAGGGGGCAGCGCCCACTCGTGGCTCTCAACGGGCCGCCAGCCCACCTTTATCGCTAACATTCCGCCGCCGCCGTTGTAGCGTGGGGCAGCCAACGCTATGAGGGCGGAAACCACGAAGGAACCGTCGCTTATGGCCCCGAAGAACCGCGTTACCCCGGAAGAGGCGCTTGCCTACCACATGAACCCCACTCCGGGAAAATACGAGATCAACGCCTCGAAACCGATGGCGACACAACGCGACCTTTCTTTGGCCTATAGCCCCGGCGTTGCCGTCCCGGTTCAGGCAATCGCCGACGCTCCGGAAACGGCCTACGACTATACGGTCAAAGGAAATATGGTTGCCGTTATCTCGAACGGCACGGCGATCCTTGGAATGGGCAACCTCGGCGCACTTGCCTCCAAGCCGGTGATGGAGGGCAAGGCGGTTCTGTTCAAACGTTTCGCCGACGTGAACGCAATCGACATCGAACTTGATACCGAAGATCCCGAAGAAATCATCAAGGCCATCAGTCTGATGGGCCCGACCTTCGGCGGCATCAACCTTGAAGATATCAAGGCCCCGGAATGCTTCATCATCGAACAGCGCCTGAAAGAGATCATGGACATCCCCGTGTTCCATGATGACCAGCACGGCACTGCGGTGATCTGTGCGGCAGGCCTGATCAACGCGCTGGAAATTTCAGGCAAGAAGATCGGCGACGTAAAGATCGTTCTCAACGGCGCCGGCGCGGCAGGAATTGCATGCCTTGAACTGCTCAAATCAATGGGCGCCAGGCACGACAACTGCATCATGTGTGACACGAAGGGCGTCATCTATCAGGGCCGTACCGAGGGTATGAACCAGTGGAAGTCTGCCCACGCCGCCAGAACCGAGGCCCGCACTCTCGATGACGCAATGAAAGGCGCGGATGTGTTCCTTGGCGTGTCCGCCAAAGGTGCCGTCACGCCAGAGATGGTCGCCAGCATGGCCGACAATCCCGTCATCTTCGCGATGGCAAACCCGGATCCCGAAATCACGCCAGAAGAAGCTCACGCGGTCCGCGCCGACGCCATCGTTGCGACCGGCCGTTCGGACTATCCGAACCAGGTCAACAACGTCCTTGGCTTCCCGTACCTGTTCCGCGGCGCGCTCGACATTCATGCCCGTGCCATCAACGACGAAATGAAGATCGCCTGCGCCGAAGCACTTGCCAAATTGGCGCGCGAGGATGTGCCTGACGAGGTCGCCATGGCCTATGGTCGCAAGCTTTCGTTCGGGCGCGACTATATTATCCCGACACCGTTCGATCCGCGCCTGATCTATGTTATTCCGCCTGCCGTCGCTCGCGCCGGCATGAAGACCGGCGTCGCCCGTCGCCCGATCATTGACATGGCCGGATACGAACTCAGTCTGAAGGCCCGCATGGACCCGACGGCGACGATCCTGCAAGGAATCCATGCCCGCGCCCGCGCTGCACAGGCCCGCATGCTTTTTGCTGAAGGGGATGATCCCCGCGTTCTGCGCGCTGCGGTCGCCTACAGCCGGGCCGGGCTCGGCAAGGCGCTGGTTGTCGGTCGCGAATCCGACGTGAAGGAAAAGCTGACCGCCGAGGGTCTTGGGGACGCAGTCCGCGAGATCGAGGTAATAAACGCCGCCAACACCCGCCATTTGCAAGTCTACAAGGACTTTCTCTACGACCGCCTGCAACGCAAAGGCTTCGACAGTCACGATGTTCACCGCCTGGCCGCGCGCGATCGTCACGTCTTTTCGGCCCTGATGCTTGCCCACGGACACGCCGATGGACTCGTTACGGGCGCAACCCGGAAATCAGCGCACGTCCTCGAACTGATAAATCATGTATTCGACGCGAAGGCTTCAGACGGCGCAGTTGGGATCACTGCGATCGTCCACAAGGGCCGCATCGTCCTGATCGGCGATACTCTCGTTCACGAATGGCCCGACGAAAATGACCTCGCCGACATCGCCGAGCGCGGCGCGCACGTTGCGCGCGGCCTCGGTCTCGACCCGCGTGTGGCGTTCCTGTCGTTCTCGACCTTTGGCTATCCGGTCTCAGAACGCGCGACCAAGATGCATCAGGCACCGCGCGTTCTCGACAATCGCGGAGTCGATTTCGAATATGATGGCGAGATGACAGTCGATGTCGCACTCAACGCCGAACAGATGTCGCACTACCCGTTCTGCCGCCTGACCGGCCCGGCCAATGTGCTGGTCGTCCCCGCCCGCCACTCCGCGTCGATCTCTGTCAAACTGATGCAGGAAATGGCCGGAGCCACGGTGATTGGCCCAATCCTTACCGGCGTCGACAAGCCTATCCAGATCTGCTCCACTGGTTCGACCGTGAATGACATTCTCAACATGGCGGTTATCGCCGCCTGCAAACTGGGACAAACAGCCTGATGGCGATCTACAACCTCGGCTCAATCAATATCGACCATTTCTACCGCGTGCCGCACATGCCCGCGCCGGGAGAGACCCTTTCGGCGACCAGTTACCAGATGGGCCTCGGCGGCAAAGGCGCAAATCAGTCTGCGGCCGCCGCCAAGGCCGGGGCACGGGTCGTTCACATCGGCGCGGTCGGACCAGAGGGCCTGTGGACCATTGAACGGCTGCAAGGCTGGGGCGTCGTCACGGGCCACATCGTCAAGGGTGACGTCCCCACCGGCCACGCGATCATCAACGTTGATGCATCGGGCGAGAACACCATCGTCCTCTACAAGGGCGCCAACTACGCCCTGACAGTCGAACAACTCGACGACGCTCTCAGGGACGCCGGTTCGGGTGACATGCTGGTCATGCAGAACGAAACCTCGCTTCAGGCAGAGGCCGCGCAACGCGCGCGCGCAAAAGGCATGACAGTGGTCTATTCCGCCGCCCCCTTCGATGTCGCTGCCGTCAGCGCCGTCCTGCCACACGTCACCATCCTCGCCCTCAACGCAGTCGAGGCCGATCAGCTTTGTGCGGCACTGGACACCAGGCTCGAGGATCTGCAGGTGCCCGAAGTCCTTGTGACCCGAGGCGCAGAAGGCGCCGAATGGCGTCCGCGCGGAGGCAAGCGCGTCTTCGTACCGGCCCTGAGTGTCGAAGTCGCCGACACCACAGGCGCGGGAGACACATTCGCAGGCTACTTCGCCGCCGCCCGCGATGGCGGCATGACCGCCACGCAGG
>JBATMT010000553.1:0-2771 GCA_049289975.1 Paracoccaceae bacterium
AAAAAATTATGTATGAAAATCAAAGGGACTCCGGTTTTTGTTAACCGGATTTTAACGCTGCGGCGATGGGCTTTGCGTGACTTGAGCCTTGGACCCGTGGTGCTGTCGTGAGCCTCCGGCGGGGATATTTTCGAGCAGAAAATGCCGGTGGTGCGTGAAGAATTGCCCGTGATGGTCGTGTGATTGCAGGTGGGGCATTGACCTTGCCGCCACTTTGACGCGGAAGTGGGGCGAGTTCGAGATGCCAGAGACGTGACGATGACTGCTGATGAGATTGCTGCCTGTTTCACCCGTGCCGATGGGTCGTATTTGTTCGCCAGGTGGGAGCGGCCTATCGTGCCAGTGGTCTTTGGGGTCGAGGATGCGACGCTTTCGACCGTGAAGGGTGCTTTGGAGGCGGTGGCGAAGCTTGCGGGCCACGAGATCGCCGAGACAGATCCGGAGCAGGGCGCCAATCTGATGATCTTTTTCTTCCGCGACTGGAACGAGTTGCTGGGGGTGCCCGATCTGGGGCGACTGGTGCCGGGACTTCCCGATCTGGTTGGGCGGCTTGAGGCAGAGGGCGCGCACCAGTACCGGCATTTCCGGTTCGAGGCCGATGGTGCGATCCGGGCCTGTTTTGCTTTCTTGAGGATGAGTGGACCGTTGGCCGATCTGGCTGCCTCTGATCTGGCGCTGACGCTTGGGGTGCAGGTGGCGCTGTTGTGGTCGGAACAGGCGTTTCACGACCGCTCGCCGTTGGCAATGGCTTCGGGCGGGGTCATCTTGCGCCCCGAGGTGGCCTTGCTGATCCGGGCCGCCTACGATCCGGCGATGCCGGTTGCAGCGCGCGACCCGAGCCACGCCTTGCGGCTGGCGGCACGGATGATGCGGCAGGTCCATTGAAGAAACGTAGTTCTCATTCAGTACAGGGGGGGCAATGACCCACAGTTTTCCCATTCGCGTCTACTATGAAGACACCGATCTGGCAGGGATCGTCTATTACGCCAACTACCTGAAGTTCATCGAACGCGGACGGACGGAGTGGATACGCTCGCTGGGAGTGGATCAGGGTCGCCTGAAGCGCGAGGAGGGTATCGTCTTTGCGGTGCGGCGGGTCGAGGCGGACTATCTGCGTCCTGCGCGGTTCGATGACGAGTTGGTGGTGGTGACGCGGGCCGTCGCTTCGACCGGCGCGCGGATCGTGCTGGATCAGGACGTGCTGCGGGCTGGCGAAAAGCTGTTCGTGGCGCAGGTGACGCTGGTGTGTCTGACAGATGAGGGTGCGCCCGCGCGTGTGCCTGCTGATGTGCGCAAGAAACTGGTCCCGGCGCTGCATTGATCACGGCGGTTTCGCCGACCGTGCACTGCATAGCTTGCAGATTGTAACAGGGTTCGGCGTTTCGCCGCCTGAAATGCGCTCAATCGAGTCGTATTTTACCGCTTGCTCGCGGGAAATTCAGCCCAACCCGGTTTTCATCGCCAAGAAATCAAGGTAGAATCACGTCCAATCAGAGCCGCGATCACGCGGCCCAACCGGCGAGCAGAGAATAATGGACACTTCCACCCTAGCTGCGGCGAAGGATATCGACTTTTCGTTGATTGCGCTGTTTGCGCGCGCTTCGTTTACCGTGAAGCTGGTCATGCTGATGCTGACCATTGCGTCATTCTGGTCCTGGGCGATCATCATTCAAAAGTTCATCAGCTATCGCAAGGCGCGGTTGCAGGCGGCGATTTTCGACAGGGCTTTCTGGTCGGGCGAGCCGCTGGATGAATTGTTCGAGAAGATCGGGCCGCAGCCGGAAGGGGCGAGCGAAAGCATATTCGCCAGTGGCATGGTCGAGTGGCGGCGCAGCCACCGGCAGGATGGCGGGCTGATCATGGGGGCGCAGGCGCGCATCGACCGGTCGATGAACGTGGCGATCCAGAAGGAGAGCGAAGACCTGACGCGCGGGTTGCCGTTCCTGGCGACGGTAGGGTCGACGGCTCCGTTCGTGGGGCTGTTCGGTACCGTCTGGGGGATCAAGGTGGCGTTCGAGGAGATTGCCATCAGTCAGAACACGTCGCTGGCTGTCGTGGCTCCTGGTATTGCCGAGGCGCTGGTGGCGACCGCGCTGGGTCTGGTGGCGGCTATTCCCGCGGTCGTGTTCTACAACAAGCTATCGACAGACAGCGATCGGATCATCAACGGCTATGAGGCGTTTGCCGACGAGTTTGCCACGATCCTGTCGCGCCAGCTGGACGCCTGAGCCATGGCAGGCGGGGTCATGAAATCAGGTGGTGGCGGGCGCCGCCGCCGTGGGTCGCGCGGCAAGGCGGCGGTGATGTCGGAGATCAACGTCACGCCGATGGTAGACGTGATGCTGGTGCTGTTGATCATCTTCATGGTGGCCGCGCCGCTTTTGACGGTGGGTGTGCCGCTGGAACTGCCGAAGACAGCAGCGCAGGCAGTGCCGACCGTGCAGGAAGAGCCGCTGACAGTGTCGGTGCAGGCGGACGGGACCATATCGATCCAGAATTCGCCGATTGCCGAGGACGAGTTGATTGCAAAGCTGAAGGCCATCGCGGCGGAGCGGCAGGACGACAAGTTGTTCCTGCGCGCCGATGGCAAGATACCCTACGAGCGGGTGGTACAGGTGATGGGGGCGCTGAACAACGGTGGCTTCTCGAACATCACACTGGTGACCGATGCCGGGGGACCCTCCTTTGATGGGGCCGCAGCGGACGGCAACGGCGGATAATGGACGGCGGATGGCTACCGCAAGACCGGGCAGCACGCATCGGTCTTATCG
>JBATMT010000554.1:0-7540 GCA_049289975.1 Paracoccaceae bacterium
GTCTAGTCTGGCTTGCCGCCCTTTTCCTGGAGCCGTTTGTGTCATCACTGCGTTTCTTGTCTCTTTCCCTTGCACTGAGCTTTGGCCTTGCGGCTCCGGTGGGCGCAGACGGGCTTGCTGGTCCCTATCTTGCGGGACGGGTCGCAAGCATCGAAACGGACTATGCGGCCGCAGCGGACTACTTTACGCAGGCGCTGTTTTCGGACCCAAAGAATGTCGGCATTCTTGAAAGCGCGGTCCTGGCCCATATTGGAGCAGGGAATTTCGACAAGGCGATTACCGTCGCAAAAGGGTTGGATGGTACTGGGTACAAAAGCTCCATTGCGGATCTGACAGTCCTTGGAAGTCTAGCCCGCCAGGAGCAATACAAGGCAGCGCTGGCAGAGTTGGACAAGGGTCGGTCTGCGGGTGTGTTGGTCGACGGACTTTTCCGCGCGTGGGCCCAACTTGGCGATGGACAGATGTCTGACGCGACAGCTTCGTTCGACAAGGTCGCTGAACAAAAGGCGTTGGCGCCGTTCGCGCTGTACCACAAAGCCCTTGCGCTTGCTTCGGTGGGGGATTTCGAAGGAGCGGACAAGATACTTTCCGGGGAAGCTGCGGGTCCGATCCGCGCCACCCGACGCAGTGTTATTGCGCATGCACAAATCCTCAGCCAGTTGGAGCGAAATCCGTCAGCGATAGAGTTGATCAACAAGACGTTTGGTGCGGAAACAGATGACAAGCTGCTTGGCTCCATGCGCGCAGATCTGGTGGCAGGGAAAACGCTGCCATTTTCGCTGATCACGTCACCCAAGGACGGACTAGCCGAGGTATTCTATGCTGTGGCAGCGGTTCTTGCCGCAGACAGCGCGCCGAATGACAAGAGCGCGCCAATCGATGCCCTGCTCTTTGCACGCACTGCGGCCTACCTGCGCCCGGATTTCAGCGAAGCAAATCTGCTGGTTGCGGGAAGTCTGGAGCAGCAGGGACAGCATGAACTGGCAATTGCCGCCTATGCGCTGATCGATCCTGCAAGCGCCGAGCATATCACTGCGGAGTTGGGCAGGGCAGAAGCGCTGGCCTCTGAAAACAAACCTGATGCTGCTATTGAAGCGCTGCAACAACTGGCAAAGAATGAACCCGGTCATGTTGACGTCTGGGCGGCGCTGGGTGACATGCAGCGGCGAAATCTGCGCTTTGTTGATGCTATTTCGGCTTACGACAAAGCTGTCGAACTCGTGAAAAAGCCCGGCAAAGATCACTGGGTTCTGTTTTATGCGCGCGGCATAAGCCACGAACGCCAGAAGGAATGGCCAGAGGCCGAGGCTGACTTCCGCAAAGCGCTGGAACTCAGCCCAGACCAGCCTCAGGTCCTTAATTATCTGGGCTATTCCTACCTGGAGAAGAAGATCAACCTAGACGAGGCGATGGGCATGATCGAGCGGGCATCAAAAGCCCGACCCGATGATGGAGCAATTACCGACAGTCTTGGCTGGGCGCTGTATCAACAGGGACATTATGAAAAGGCTGCTCCTGTTATGGAAAAAGCCATTCAACTGATGCCAGTCGATCCGGTGGTGAATGACCATCTTGGCGATGTCTATTGGGCCGTTGGGCGCACGCGCGAAGCCGAGTTCCAGTGGAAGCGCGCGCTCTCGTTCAAGCCTGACACCGAGGAAGAGGCTGCTCGCATTCGCCGCAAGCTTGAGGTTGGGCTCGACGAAGTGCTGAAAGAGGAAGGGGCAGCGCCTTTGGCCGTTTCCAACAATGACGGTTGAGGCGTTTGCCCCGGCCAAAGTCAATCTGACGCTTCATGTAACTGGGGTTCGGGCGGATGGCTATCATCTGCTCGACAGTCTGGTTGTATTTGCGGGTGTCGGTGACAGGATCGTTGCTCGCAGGGATCACACACTCAGTCTGGAAATTGACGGGCCTATGGCTGCCAAATTGGATGCGGGCAATGACAATCTAGTTTTGCGAGCCGCGCGACTTTTGGGTGATGAAGGGGCTGCCGTCAGGTTGACCAAGAATTTGCCCATAGCCTCTGGTATCGGGGGCGGATCTTCGGACGCGGCGGCGACGCTTCGCGCCTTGGCACAGCTTTGGCAAAGAACTCTGCCAGCATCTGCGCTGACCGCAGTGCTGGGGGCGGATGTTCCGGTTTGCCTCGAGGCGCGCAGTCGACGGATGGGTGGAGTTGGCGATCAATTGCTGGAAGTTCCCCAGTTGCCGCCAAGCTGGCTGGTTCTGGTCAATCCGGGCGTGGCAGTGCCGACAGCCGATGTATTTCGTGCGCTCGCCCACAAAGATGGCAGCCCAATGCCAGTGGCTCTTCCGGTGTGGCAAGACGCAACGGAGCTCGCTGACTTCGTCAAAGGGCAGCGCAACGATCTAGAGCCCGCAGCGCGGGCGATTGCACCACAAATCAGCAAGGTTCTAAACGTTCTTGGTGAAGCCGAAGGATGCCTTATTGCCCGGATGTCAGGTTCCGGTGCAACCTGTTTCGGACTGTTTGCCGACGAAGGCCCGGCACGGGCGGCGGCAAACAGGATCAGAAAACAGGCCCGGAGCTGGTGGGTAAAGGCCGCGCCGATTCTTCGATAGGCTCGTCTTGACCAAACGACTATCTAACTCGTGAAACCACGTAATCCGCAAGGTCAGACAGCATGGTCCGCAATTCGTGGTCGGGTAGAATGGAGAGAGACTCTTTGGCGAGCGCAACCCAGCCAAGGGCCGCTTTGCGCGTTTCGTCTAGCGTTCCGTGATTGGTCATAAGCGCAAGTGCATACTCCAGATCACCGTCGCGCTGATTGCCCTTTTCGATGGTCCTGCTCCAGAAGGCGCGTTCTTCTGCGTCGGCTTTGGCGACCGCCTTGATCACGGGTAGCGTAAGTTTTCGTTCACGGAAATCGTCGCCGACATTCTTGCCGATCATGCTGCTGAGGCCGGTGTAGTCAAGAAGATCGTCGACCATCTGGAAAGCCACGCCCAGTGCATCGCCATAGGTGAAAAGCGCGCTGATCTGAGCCTCTGGCGCTGCTGCGATTACTCCGCCAACTTCGGTCGCGGCTGAAAATAGCGCGGCGGTCTTGCCGCGGATCACCTGAAGATAGATCGCCTCGTCAGTCCGCAGATCCTGGGCCGCAGTCAGCTGCAGGACTTCTCCTTCGGCAATGGTAGCGGAGGCATTTGCCAGAATGTCGAGGACACGCAACGAACCGGTTTCAACCATCAACTGGAAGGACCGTGAGAAGAGGTAGTCGCCGACCAAGACCGATGACTTGTTGTCCCACAACAGGTTTGCAGTCGGGCGGCCACGGCGTTGACGGCTTTCATCGACAACGTCATCGTGGAGGAGCGTAGCGGTGTGAATAAACTCGACGGTAGCAGCCAAGTGGACGTGATAGGGACCGTCATACCCGCAGAGCCGCGCGGCGGCCAGCGTCAGCATAGGGCGAAGCCGTTTGCCGCCTGCTTCGACAAGATGGGCAGTCACTTCCGGAATGCGCGGTGCGTGTTCTGATACCATTCGTTCACGGATCAGCGCATTCACGCTGTCCATATCGGCTGCCAGATAAGCATTCAGCCGGTCGTGAGGTTTCTGCGTGGCTTCGTCCAAACTCATCTTTCGTCCGCGCTCGGCGACAGTGCCCAAATTAATCACCGTGACTTTTCGGAAAGGCACCTTAAGTCTTGGCATATGAAAGAGCTTTTGCGCACAAACGACCTAACCGAGATCGCCTTCGCCAAGGCTCTGCTAGATGGCGAGGGTATAGCTGTCTTTGAACTCGACGTCCACATGAGCCTCCTTGAAGGGTCATTGGGCATATTGCCACGGCGGCTTATGGTTGCGGATCGCGACCATTTTTTAGCGCGTGCACTCCTGCGCGAGAATGGACTTCGGCCAAGCGATGCAGTTTGATTTGACAGACGACGGTTTTCTGGATGGGCGCCTGCGAATTTTGCAGCCAAAAGCAGGCTACAGGGCTGCTACCGATCCGGTCTTGTTGGCTGCGTTCGCGCCTGCCGAGCCGGGGCAAAGCGTGTTGGAACTTGGCTGCGGGACAGGCGTGGCGAGCCTTTGCCTTGGCTATCGAGTTAAAGGGCTTGCGTTGACAGGTGTCGAAAGGCAGTCCAGCTACGCCTATCTGGCGCGCAAGAACGCCGATAGGAACGCTGCGGTGTTGCATGTGGTTGAAGCCGATCTGGCCGCCCTGCCGCCGACGATTAGTGCCGAGAGCTTTGACCATGCTCTTGCCAATCCGCCATACTTCCGTGCAGGTGGGGGAACGGCGGCCAATGATGTTGGCAAGGAAGGCGCCTTTCGAGAGCAGACGCCGCTGTCGCAATGGATTGACACCAGCCTGAGACGCTTGCGACCAGGTGGCTGGCTGACGATGATCCATCTTGCTGAAAGGCTGGACGATATACTTGCAGATTTGCGCGGTCGCACGGGGTCTGTTGAAATCCTGCCGGTCGCTCCGCGATCAGGCCGCCCTGCAACGCGCGTGTTGGTCAGGGCGCGAAAGGTGGATCGTGGACCACTGACCTTGCTTCCGCCACTGGTGCTGCATGACGGTCCGGAACATCTGCGCGATGGCGACGACTACAGCATGGCGGCGCGTTCTGTCTTGCGCGAAGGCGTGGCATTGCCGATCCGATGAGCAGTTACTCACCAAACTGCATTTGCTCTCTTTGTCACAGGTGACACGACTCATCTTATGTGATGGGATTGTGACACGGGTTCACAACAGAGGAGACGATGCCAATGTCGATGAGTTCTCACTTGCAGGAGCTTCAAAAGAAGCACCAGCATCTGTCCGACACCGTGGAGGCCGCGCAGCGCAGTCCGGGAACTGACGATCTTGCAATTGCCGATCTGAAAAAACAGAAACTCAAGCTCAAGGAAGAAATTGCGCGGTTGAGCCGCGTCTGACATTCAAGTCTGCCGGGCGCGCGCGCTGCCATAAGCCGCAAGCGCCGCCCCGGCGGTTATCATAAGCGCCGCTAGACCTATGCCGGCCGTGGCTCTCGCAAAACCAGCAAGAATTAGCGCAGCCGTCGAAAGTAGTGGCGCAGCGTATGAGCAGACACCGAGCAACTGGATGTCGCCCCGTTTTACACCAATATCCCATACATAGAACGCCAGCCCGACAGGCCCGATGCCGAGCGCCAAAACGCTCAGCCAACCCGCCGTCCCAACCGGCCAGAGCGTTTGCTCCAGAGCCACGTGGCAGATCACAGAGAGCGCCGAGGTTATCAGGCAGAAGACGGCCACCGTAGCGGTTGGCACCTGTCCCAGTCGGCGTGACAGAATTGAATAGAGAGCCCACGTCAGTGCGGCGGCGCCAGCAAGGGCAAATCCGATCATCGCAGTTTCAAGCGCAGTTTCTTGACGCTTGCCAACGATCAGAAGAGTCGTGCCGACAAACGACAACAGCGCGCCAGCGATATGCATCCACGTCAGACGCTCGCCGGGGAGCAGACCCGACATTAGCACGATCAGCAGCGGCCACAGATAGCAGATCAGGCCAGCCTCGGCCGCCGGGGCAAGTCGCAGCGCTGAGAAATACAGAAAGTGATAGCCAAAAAGGCCCAGCGAACCGAAGGCATAGACTTTCCAGCCAACACCTTTCAACTGCCCGAAGCCGCCGCTGACGGAGATCCAGACCAGCCCGACCAACCCGCCAATTCCGAAAGTGAGTGCGTTCAGCAGCAACGGAGGCACTGGCGCTGATCCCACTGTGAACATCGCCAGAAGCGACCAGAGGAGTATGGCGATGGAGCCGATGGCTGTTGCTTTGGCGCGGGTCATACTGTTTCTCCCTCAGGCTGCCACCTCTTCGCCGAGCGGCAGACTAGCCGCAAGAAAAAAGGCCCGCCGGAGCGGGCCCTCTCTTCGTCCTCACCTCCCCGATCAGACGAAGAATTGACCACCGTTAGCCGATATGGTCGAGCCGGTGATGAAACCTGCGTTGTCCGAAGCAAGGAACGCTACGATCCGCGCAATCTCTTCCGGCTCACCAAGGCGACCGACAGGAATTTGCGGGATGATGCGTTCGTTCAGGACTTTCTCATCAATCGCACGCACCATCTCGGTGCCGATGTACCCGGGGCAGATCGCGTTGACGGTGATCCCGGCACGCGCACCTTCCTGGGCCAGCGCTTTAGTGAATCCGAGATCGCCCGACTTGGCGGCCGAATAGTTGACCTGACCCGCTTGGCCCTTCTGGCCGTTAATCGACGAGATATTGATGACTCGGCCAAACTTGCGGTCACGCATGCCCGACCACAAAGGGTGGGTCATGTTGAAAAGGCCGGTCAGGTTTGTGTCGATGACCTCTTTCCACTGTTGCGGAGTCATCTTGTGGAACATCGAGTCGCGGGTGATACCAGCGTTGTTCACGAGTATTTCGACGGGGCCAAGGTCTGCCTCGACCTTCTTGATTCCCTCAGCGCAGGCTTCATAGTCAGCGACAGACCATTTGTAAGTCGGTATACCGGTTTCGCTGGTGAAGGCCGCTGCTGCGTCGTCGTTGCCCGCGTAGTTTGCTGCAACCGTGTAACCTGCTGCTTTCAATGCCGTTGAAATAGCTGCGCCGATCCCGCGCGAGCCACCTGTGACCAATGCTACTCTTGCCATGATTCTTCCTCCAATCGGCATACTTTGGAACACCGTTAGCCAAATGCAAAACCGGACGCAACATTATTGCGCCCGGTTATATGCATTTGCAGAAAAATTACGCCGCGGCGTGGCGATCAAGGCCGCTCGAGGCACATGGCAACACCCATACCGCCGCCGATGCACAGCGTTGCAAGGCCCTTCTTGGCACCAGAACGGTTCATTTCGAACAGCAAAGTGTTGAGGATACGCGCGCCTGACGCGCCAATTGGGTGGCCGATCGCTATGGCGCCGCCGTTGACGTTCACTTTGGCCGGATCCCAGCCCATATCCTTGTTCACGGCACAGGCTTGTGCGGCAAACGCCTCGTTGGCTTCGATCAGATCAAGGTCGCTTGCTTTCCAGCCGGCTTTCTCCAGGGCCTTACGGCTTGCGAAAATTGGTCCGACGCCCATGATCGACGGATCAAGACCTGCGGTTGCGTAAGATGCGATGCGCGCCAATGGCATAAGCCCGCGTTTTTCGGCTTCCGCGGCGCTCATCACCAGAACGGCTGCAGCGCCATCATTCAGACCGGAAGCGTTGCCGGCAGTGACTGAGCCTTCTTTCGAGAAGGCCGGTCGCAGTTTGGCCATCGCCTCGATCGTGGCGCCAGCGCGAATGTATTCGTCCTGATCTACGATCGTGTCGCCCTTGCGGCCTTTCACGATGAATTGGATTATCTCGTCCTTGAATTTTCCGGCTTTTTGCGCGGCTTCGGCCTTGTTCTGGCTGGCTACGGCGAACTCGTCTTGCATGTCGCGGCTGATCTGCCACTGGTTGGCAACGTTCTCTGCCGTGGTCCCCATGTGGTAGCCGTTGAATGCATCCCATAGGCCGTCCTTGATCATCGAGTCGATGAAATTAAGGTCTCCCATTTTTTGTCCCGCACGCAGG
>JBATMT010000555.1:0-2094 GCA_049289975.1 Paracoccaceae bacterium
CAAAGGTTGTTTAAAGGGGTCTTAAACACCCATTTAAAGGGTCGGCGTTTTGGTCCTGGTCCGCCGAAGCCTTGCTAGACACCTCGGGCGCCGCAAACCGCGATTTTCCGATAGACAGCACCCCAGATGGCTCGTCAGGCTGATCACTAGATGACGGGGCGGGGCTGCGCCCGTCTACCGGATATGGGTAGGAGTCAGAGAATGAAGGATGATCATCGGCAGAAGATTTCGGGGCCAGCGCACGAGATCCGCATGTGCTCGCCAACTGATCTCACCCCCTATGCCGGCAATGCTCGCACCCATTCGGCGCGCCAGATCCGCCAGATTGCCGATAGTATAACCCGCTTCGGATTTACCCAGCCGGTGCTCGTCGATGGCGACGGCATGATCGTCGCCGGCCATGGACGGGTGGCGGCCGCGAAGCTCCTCGGGCTTCCCGAAGTGCCAACCTTGAGCCTTGCACATCTGAGCGCCGCCGAGCGTCGCGCATATATCCTCGCCGACAACAAGCTCGCCCAGAATGCCGGCTGGGACGCCGATCTTCTGGCGATCGAGTTGCAGGGGCTGATCGAGATCGGATTCGATCTGGAACTGACCGGCTTTTCATTGGCCGAGATTGATTTCAATCTTGATGCGGTTCGCGACCGCCGGCCGGACGCGCCGGAGCACGAGGACCGACTGCCGGCGGAAGCCCAAGGGCCTGCGATTACGCGGACGGGCGATCTCTGGGAACTTGGCGCGCATCGGCTCCTATGTGGGGATGCGCGCGCGGCATCGGATCTCGATCGCCTGATGGCTGGTGCACAGGCCGATCTAATCTTCACCGACCCGCCCTATAACGTGATGATCGACGGCCATGTCACGGGTCTCGGACGCCACCGACACCGCGCGTTCGCCATGGCCGCAGGCGAAATGACGGACGTTGAGTTCACCGCTTTTCTCACCGAAACTTTGGGTAACGCCGCCCGAGTTGCCCGTGACGGGGCGATCGCCTTCGTCTGTATGGACT
This sequence comes from Paracoccaceae bacterium, assembly GCA_049289975.1. Classification (GTDB taxonomy): domain Bacteria; phylum Pseudomonadota; class Alphaproteobacteria; order Rhodobacterales; family Rhodobacteraceae; genus TMP-24. Next base: position 1,010 of record JBATMT010000555.1, read on the forward strand.
GGCGGCACATGAGCGAACTTCTGACAGCCGGTGCCTCGGTCTTCGGCGAGTTGAAGAACCTCTGTGTCTGGAACAAGACCAATGGTGGCATGGGCACGTTCTATCGCTCGAAGCACGAACTGGTCTTCGTCTTCAAGATCGGCACTGCGCCCCATACCAACAGCTTCGGGCTCGGCGAGAGCGGCCGCTACCGCACGAATGTTTGGGATTATGCTGGAGTCAATGTGCCGGGGCGAGCCTCCGAGGAGGCGCTCGCCATGCATCCGACAGTGAAGCCGGTGGCGCTCATCGCCGATGCCCTTCGTGACTGTTCGCGTCGCGGCGAGATCGTGCTCGATCTCTTTGGCGGATCAGGCTCGACGCTCATCGCAGCGGAAAGCTGTGGCCGCCGAGCGCGCCTTCTCGAGTTGGATCCGCTCTACTGCGACACGATCTTGCGACGCTGGCGGACCTACAGCGGCAAGTCGGCCAGACGGGTGGCAGACGGTTTGACCTTCGAGGAGGCCAAGATGGAGGCAATTGGTTCGGAAGTGGCACGCTCATGACCCGCAGCCCACAGAGCAGAGACAGAAAGCCTGAGCCCAGACTGCTAACCCAGCTCGAGGAGGCGATCCTGCGAGAGGGGGAGCGGAAAATCACCGTCCGCCAGGACGGCAGTGCGGTGGAGATGCAGATCAATGAGATCATCATTCGCAAGATCGCCGAAACCGCCGCCAAGGGCAGTCCGCATGCTCAGCGGCTCTGGACCGAGACCCATGGCGCCGCCGAAAGGCAACGTCGTGCCAGGATCGACGACGAAATCGCCTTCTGGCGCATCTATCAGCACCGAGCTTCGTCGCAGATCGAGGCGGCCCGACAGGCTGGCACACCGATCCCCGAGCCGCTGCCGCATCCTGACGATCTGGAGTTCGATGACAGGATCGGCGTGCGCTTTACCGGACCGGTCACCGCAGAGGACGTCAAGATCACCGGTGAAACCATCCGCCGGCGCGATCTTTTGCTGCTGCAAGACGCTCTGGACGCTCAGACACTTCAGGAGGATCATGGGCGAGGAGCTGAGGCGGTGCCGAGTTCGGCCCATTTAC
>JBATMT010000556.1:0-2956 GCA_049289975.1 Paracoccaceae bacterium
GACTAGGGTCCCGCCGCAAAGAAAACCTGAGGAGGCAGCCCATGCCAGAGATCAAAGATCCCGAGAACACCATCATCATCACCCTCAAGGACGGCCCGGTCGTCATCGAGCTTCTGTCCACTGTTGCCCCCAAGCACAGTGAACGCATGAAGGAACTCGCCCGTTCCGGCAAATATGACAATGTTGCCTTCCACCGCGTGATCGAGGGCTTCATGGCCCAGACCGGCGACGTGGAGCATGCCAACATGGAAGCGCCAAACTACAACCCGCGCCGCTCGGGCACCGGTGGCTCCGACCTGCCGGACGTTCCTGCCGAATTCTCCAAACTGCCGCACGACCGTGGCACACTGGGTGCGGCGCGCTCGCAGAACCCGAACTCGGCGAATTCGCAGTTCTTCATCAATTTCAAGGACAACCATTTCCTCAACGGCCAGTACACCGTCTATGGCCGGGTGATCTCGGGGATGGAACATGTCGACAAGATCCAGCGCGGCGAGCCGCCGGCAAACCCCGACCGCATGATCACTGTACGGGTGGCGGCAGATGTCTGACCGGATTTTCTTCACCGGCAGCGTTGCGGCCCTTGCCGCAATCGGCGCGGCCTTCTTCATCTACAGCCAGTCCGCCAACAGCGCACTGGCTGCCGAGGATGGCCCCGGACCCAATCTGGTGATCGAGGTTGCAGGCCAGACACAGGGCAAGATTGTCATCGACCTTCTGCCCGAAGTCGCGCCGAAACATGTGGCGCAGATCGTCGCTCTGGCCCGGTCTGGCGCCTACAATGACGTGGTCTTCCACCGCGTCATCGACGGTTTCATGGCCCAGACCGGCGACGTGCAATATGGCAAGGCTGGCGGCGACCTGACGCTTGCCGGCACCGGCGCCTCGACCATGCCGAACATCCCGGCCGAATTCTCGACCATGCCGTTCCTGCGCGGCGTTGTCGGCATGGCGCGCTCGTCCGATCCCGACAGCGCCAACTCGCAGTTCTTCATCATGTTCGCGCCGGGCGACTTCCTCAACGGCCAGTATACGGTCGTGGGCCATGTCGTCGAAGGCATGGAGGTGGTCGACAAGATCAAGAAGGGCGACCCTGATCTTAACGGCGCCGTCGTCGAGCCCGACAAGATGGCAACCGTCACCGTCACCGACAAATAAGCGAAAGGCCGGGGAACTCCCCGGCCTTCTTGCTTTGGCAGGCATTTTCTGCTCGCAAATATCCCCGCCGGAGGCTTCCGCCCGCCCGGCAGGTGACCGGCTCAGTCCAGCACCACCAGTGCGTGCCGCTTGCGTCCGGCAGTCAGCTTGACCGGCTCGATGAAATGGCTCGCACCCAGACGCAGGCCTGCGTCCGTTACCGGCTCGTCGTTCAGCCATGCGCCGCGCTCACGGATCAGCCGCTTGGCATCCTTGCCCGATGCCGCAAGCCCGGTCCGCACGAACAGTTGCACGATCCCAAGCCCATCCGCCGCTTCCGCCGCCGTGACTTTGAAGGTCGGCAACGCTGACGCTGTACCTGCTGCTGAGCCGGACAGCGGGAGTGTGCCGGATGCCGCGCCAAAAAGCCCTCTCGCCGTGGCTTCCGCCGTCGCCGCTGCCTCGGCTCCGTGCAACAGAGCCGTGACTTCATTGGCCAGCCGGATCTTGGCCTGATTGATCTCGGACCCCGCCAGCGCCCCCAGCCGCTCGCATTCCTCAAGCGGCAATTCGGTGTAAAGCTTCAGGAACCGCCCCACGTCAGCATCGGTGGTGTTGCGCCAGAACTGCCAGAATTCGTAGGGACTCAGCATTTCGGCATTCAGCCACACCGCACCACTCGCGGTCTTGCCCATCTTCTTGCCGTCCGACGTCGTCAGAAGATGCGAGGTCAGCCCGAAGATTTCGCCGTCCAGCACCCGCCGCGTCAGGTCGATCCCGTTGACGATATTGCCCCACTGATCCGAGCCGCCCATCTGCAACCGGCAGCCGTAGCGGCGGAACAGTTCAAGGAAATCATAGGCCTGCAAGATCATGTAGTTGAACTCAAGGAACGACAGGCTCTGCTCGCGGTCCAGCCGCGACTTGACGCTTTCAAACGCCAGCATCCGGTTCACGCTGAAATGCCGCCCGATGTCGCGCAGGAAATCGAGATAGTTCAGCGCATCAAGCCATTCGGCGTTGTTCACCATCAGCGCGTCGGTCGCACCGTCACCAAAGGCCACATAGCTTGAGAAGACCCGCTTGATCCCGGCGATGTTGTCGTCGATCTGTGCAGGCGTCAGCAGCGGCCGTTCCTCGGCGCGGAACGACGGATCGCCCACCTTGGTGGTTCCGCCGCCCATCAACACGATCGGCTTGTGCCCGGTCTTCTGCATCCAGCGCAGCATCATGATCTGGATCAGCGAGCCCACATGCAACGACTTGGCCGTTGCATCAAAGCCGATGTAGCCCGGCACGATGCCCTTGACCAAAGCCTCGTCCAGCGACTGATAATCGGTGCAGTCGGCCATGAAGCCCCGCTCCATCATCACGCGCATGAAGTCCGATTTCGGGTGGTAGGTCATCGCAATATTGTCCATTCTCTTTGCAAGGCGCGGTATATCGGTCAGATGGGCCGAGGAAAAGCCCTTGGGGGACATAGAATGCGCAAGGCGGGGGCGTGCTGGGCGTTGGGGTGCATGTCGGGCACATCGCTTGATGGTGTCGATGCCGCAATGGTGGAAACCGACGGCGAGACGATCACCGCTTTCGGTGAAACCGCCTACCGCCCTTATAGCGAGGCCGAACGCACCACGATCCGCGCCGCCCTTGGCCGCTGGCCGGGCGATCCGGGCGTGGCCGCCGCATCGGAGGTGGTCGAAACCGCTCATGCCGCGCTTCTGGCGGGCTTCACCGGAGCCGACCTCATCGGTTTTCACGGACAGACGCTGGCGCATGATCCGGCGCAAGGCCGCACCCATCAGGCTGGCGATGGCGA
>JBATMT010000557.1:0-4580 GCA_049289975.1 Paracoccaceae bacterium
GTTCTCGACTCGTTTCTCGGAAACTGCCTTGTCGAGATACTCCCAGATCGGCTTAACAAATTCACTTTGATTGCGATCCTTTTCGATGATGCTGCTGTCGTAGTTTACGCCTGAGAATGCAGAATCAAAGATGTCAGGTTCAATGCCGCGGGCCAATGCGCGCTGCCGAAAACCACGAACCCATTCCACGAAACCAGACTCTGATCCAACCATGACAATCTTCTCGGAACCTCCCACAATGTATTCATCTGAGGCAATTGGAGCTGTCATGGCGGTATTTTGGGTGAGGCCACCCGAAGCTGCAGCAATGGCCGGTGAAATTGCGATCGCTAAGATTAAACCTGCCTGCTTCATTGCAAATCCAAACGTCTCTCTTGTTTTGTTTCAGACGAGTCTAGAGCGGTGCGGTTGATCTTGGAAGCCAAACGACACCAATAAGAGTTCAAGGCCTGCGGCGTTCTACCTTGCGCTTCGCAAAACTGGATCTTGCCTTGGCGGCCGCCGGTCGTCGGGCGGATTGATTGGGCCGACGTGTCGATGGCCCGGCAGGCATTGGCTTGTTGTCGAGCTCTAGAAGTTCCAGGGTCAATCCACCTGTTATGGGAACTGCTTCGACCAATCTTACAGTCACTCGCTGTCCAACTGAAATGATCAGTCCTGTATCGGCGCCCATCAATGTCTGACTATTTGGGTCGAAGTGAAAGAATTCACGCCCCAGCGTCCTGATCGGAATTAAACCATCTGCGCCTGTTTCATCCAGCTTCACGAAGAGGCCAAATTTGGCTACTCCGCTAATCCGCCCGGACAACTCCGTCCCGACTCTCTCCGAAAGATATGAGGCCAGATACCTGTCGGTAGTATCTCGTTCAGCTGCCATGCTTCTGCGCTCAGTGTCGCTGACGTGCTGACCGGTTTCGTCCAGACCATCCTCATCTTGCTGACTTAGTCCGTCCGTGCCCCAGTTGTGGCCAGATATAAGTGCGCGATGAACAATCAGATCAGAGTATCTTCTGATGGGTGACGTGAAATGAGCATAGTTCTTAAGAGCTAAGCCAAAATGCCCGAAGTTTACTGGATGGTAGTATGCCTGCGTCATGGACCGCAGCATTGTGATGTTGAGCAGTTCGTCGAAGTCTGATCCTTGTGCCTGTTCGAGCAAGCGGTTCAGCGCGTCGGTTTTGAGTACCTGCCCTTTTGCAAGCGAGAAACCGGACGCCTCTGCAACCTCACGCAACACATCAATCTTTTCGGGACTAGGCTCTTCATGAACGCGGAACAACAGGGGGCGCCGGCGTTTTATCAGCTCTTCTGCTGCAGAGACATTTGCCAGAATCATGAACTCTTCGATCAGTCTGTGCGCGTCCAAGCGGTCTTTGAACGCTACGGCTTTCACTCTCCCGTCTGAAGTTAGCTCAATGCGACGTTCCGGCAAGTCAAGATCGAGAGGCTGGCGCGCCGTCCGTGCTTCAATTGCCGCTCTATAGGCTTCATAGAGCGGGTGTATGATGCGGCTGACAAGAGGCGCCATTTTGTCATTCGCCATGCCATCAAGCGCGCTTTGTACCTCCTCGTAAGAACAGGCGGCGACCGACCGGATCAACGCCCTAGTGAATCGGTGGCTTGACTTACGACCGTTGCTCTCAAGGACCATGCGGACGGCAATCACAGCTCGATCGACGTTTTCATGCAATGAGCACAAGTCGTTTGACAGCCTGTCCGGCAGCATCGGGACAACCCGATCAGGGAAATAGGTGGAATTGCCTCGAGCTCGTGCGTCGCTATCCAAGGCTGATTGTGGTGTGACGTAGTAAGCTACGTCAGCTATCGCAACCCAGACAATATGACCGCCGGTATTTTTAGGATCGTTGTCTGGTTCGGCATAACAGGCGTCATCCCTGTCACGCGCGTCAGCGGGATCAATTGTAATAAAGGGAATCATTCTCAAGTCTTCACGACCATCCAGCAATGCTGCAGACTTTGTGTCTGCTTCTGCAATTGCCTCATCAGAGAAATGGTCGGGAATTTGGTGCTGATGAATTGCAATCAACGAGACTGATTTTGGTGCACCCGGATCGCCCAGCCGCTCAACGACGCGGGCACGCGGAAGGCCCATGCTTGACCTTGAACTGGCAAGCTCTGCTTCGACCAGTTCACCATCCTTTGCCCCTTGGGTCGCGTCAGCCGCGACTCGCCACTGCTTGTCGCTTCCCTTGTCAATCGGCACAATCCGACCGCCCTCGGCAGATTTCCGGAATACGCCAAGAATTTTTAGTGGATTTGTTCCGATCTTGCGTATCAGGCGTGCTTCGTACTGATAGGTTTCGCCCGTTACTTCGTGAAGTTTTGCAAGAATACGGTCACCCTCGGTAACAGGTGCGTCAGCATTGCGCGGTTGAAAAAGAATCCGGGGTTCAGGGCCATCCCCTTGCCATTCTACGGCATGCGCAAATTGGTCACCATTTCTGTCCTCCTTGAGAATTACAAGGATGGAAACGGGCGGCAGCTTCTCAGGGTCACGATAAGATTTGCGTCGCCGATCGACAGAACCTTCAACTTCCAGCTCTTTAAGAACACGCTTTAGCTCTATGCGCTCGGCGCCCTTTATTCCAAAAGCCTTGGCAATATCGCGCTTGGCTGATTTGTCTGAGTTGTCAGCGATCCACTTAAGGATCGCCTCTTTTGAAGGGATTTGGCTCATGCTTTCAAATAGCATGCTCCTCTTGATCGTGCCATGGTGAAAGGCTGCAGCCAAAGTTCTCAGACAAAGTAGTCGCGCAAAATTCTGCTGTAGATAGCTTTCAACTGCACTATTTGCTCAACCTCGACTCGCTCATCAACCTGATGCATCGTCTTGCCAACCAATCCAAATTCGACAACTGGGCAGTGGTCTTTGACGAAGCGCGCATCAGAAGTTCCGCCAGAGGTAGAGAGCGTCGGCTCACGACCGGTTTCTGCTTTGACGGATTTTGCAACCAACTGAACAAATTCGGTGGGTGGGGTAACAAAACTCTCACCGGCGACATCAATCACAAGACTGAAGGTCACACCAGATTCTGCCTCAACCATATCGGCTTCGGACCGCAGCCACGCAGAAAGCGTGGCGCTCGAATGGGCATCATTGAACCGGATGTTGACTGCTGCCTTTGCCTTGGCGGGTATGACATTGGTTGCCGTGTTCCCAGTATCAATTGTCGTTATGGCCAGGGTCGAGGCATCAAAATGGGCAGTTCCGGTATCCAGCGCATGGCTGGCGAGGCGATCCAATAGCCTTACCATTGCGTGAAGAGGGTTCTTGGCGCGATGAGGGTAAGCTGAATGCCCTTGGATGCCCTGTGCCACAAAATGACAGGTCAATGATCCGCGTCGGCCAATCTTTATCATGTCGCCCATAACTTCCGGGCAAGTTGGCTCGCCGACGAGACAGACCGACATTGCTTCATTTTGTTTTGCCATATCGGCGAGCAGTGCCAAAGTTCCATCTGCGCCAATGCCTTCTTCGTCTCCCGTAATTGTAATGATAATGGCGCCGTCTGGCGGAGAACTCTGTACATAGTCAATTGCGGCCGCCGTAAATGCTGCAACGCCTGACTTCATGTCAGTTGCGCCGCGCCCCCAAAGCCAACCATTTATAATCTCGCCTCCGAACGGATCATGCGTCCATGAGGCCGCATCTCCAACCGGTACCACGTCCGTATGACCGTTGAACCCGAACGTCCGGTTTGCGCCTCGCCTTCCCCAGCGCGCAAAGAGGTTTGGAATACCGTTGCGGTCGACCCTACGGCACTCAAAGCCTGCACCGGATAATAACCGCTCAAGCAACTGCAAGGCACCACCCTCGAGGGGCGTCACGCTGGGGCAGCGGATGAGGTCAGAAGTAAGTGCAACTGGATCGACGGGCAAATGTTTCATACGGGGACTCCTTTGCCGCGAGACCTATTGCTTGAATAGAGATTCCGCAATCAGTGCAGTTTTTGTCTTGTGCTGTCTTCGGAAAAAAATGGCGTTGCATGGGCGACGATCACCGCATTCTCTTTAAGTGCGCGCTCCATAAGTGATCTTTCTTCTGAATCGATATCATGTTCGGCTGCGAGGCGTTCTTCAAGCGTGCCGTAACCCGTCACATCCAAAGGAGCCAAATCGGCTTGTTTCAGAACGGCAACACATTCTCGGACTGCTTCATCCTCTGAAACTCCAGTAGAGTAACAAAGTAGAGCAGCACCCGTCGCTTTCTTGGGCAAGCCGTCGCCCGACTTCCGACCAACCTCTACCAGCAAAGTGTAGACTTGCTGTGGCCGTTTCTGTCTGCTTGGCTTTTCGATATCGTCATCGCTCATGGCAGAAGATCCAATCCTGACTAGTCACGCAGAAGTTCGTTTATAGACGTCTTGGACCGTGTCTGCGCATCGACCTTCTTAACGATAACGGCACAGTAAAGATTTATGCCGCCCTTCGAAGGCATGGAACCTGCCACTACGACTGATCCTGAGGGAACTTCGCCATACATGACGTCGCCCGTCTCGCGATCAACGATTTTTGTCGATTTTCCAATGAAAACACCCATTCCAAGGACAGACCCTTCG
>JBATMT010000558.1:0-2313 GCA_049289975.1 Paracoccaceae bacterium
CCAGTCGTCCCTTGCGCATTGTGTTGACGCCACGGTAGTTCCAGACATTGGTCCGGTAACGTCCATGCTGGCCAAGTTCGAAGCTGTTGATGTGCGCTGCCGTGCCCTTCTTGAAGGCAAAGACCAACTCATGGCGCGAGCGGTAGAAGGTCCCCATGCCGCCATTGTCCTTGGCCCAGACAATCAGGTTCTTCAGTTCCGCATAGACTGCGTGACCGGCCGCGAGCATCTCGCGCATATGGCGCCAGTCCATGCAGATATAGTGGATCGAACCGTCACAGCTGTGATCGGCAAGGGCTTGCAGAGCGCGGGTGAGGAACGACGTGAACTGCGCCTCATTCATTTCACCGGCGGCCATCGCAAACTCGCGATGCTTGATCTTGCCTGAGCCACAGACATGACCATCGATAGGGACGTTGTAGGGCGGATCGCAAAAAGCCATGCGGGCCACATCGCCTTGCATGAGGAGCCCCGCCACCGCAGGCTCGAGCGCATCGCCGCAGACCACACGATGGGTGCCAAGTTGCCAGACATCGCCAGGCTCGACGCGGCGTGGCGCCCCGGCGGGCAGAAGGTCCTCGGCCGGATCGCCGGGGTCCTCTGGGGCGAGACCTTCCACCAGGCTGTCGATCTCGGCAATCTCGAAGCCGATCACCCCGATGTCGAAGCCGAGCCCCTCGGTGGCCAGGAGACCCTTCAGCTCCTCGGCAAGCATCTCTTCATCCCAGCCGGCATTGAGGGCAAGCTTGTTGTCGGCAATCACATAGGCGCGCTTTTCGGCCGTGGTCATATGCTCGATCCGGCGACAGGGCACCGTTACCAGGCCCAGGAGCTTCGCCGCCTCGACCCGCCCGTGTCCGGCAAGGATCACATTGTCCTGGTCGATCAGGACCGGATTGGTGAAGCCGAAGGTCTCGATCGATTGCGCAATCTGGCGCACCTGCTTTTTCGAGTGGGTGCGGGCATTGCCTGCCCAGGGCCGCAAGTCGCCGGGCGGGAGGTCTTCGATCTGCTCTGCTGACATCGCTGTCCCCTTTTTGCTCGATCGGCGACCGCATGCCTCGGGCGCCATTATTGACATTGATGTTCACTATATCTGACTCTTGCAGTCACGTCAATCTGGGCATACGGTGGCGTCCGGATCAGCTTACACCGGAGGCCTTCATGGCGCTTGCCGATCGACTGTTCGATCTTCGCAAGAAGGCAGGCCAGTCCCTGCAGACCGTCGCCGATGCCGTCGGCGTCTCGAAGGCGCATATCTGGGATCTCGAGAAGCGCCACACCTCGAACCCCTCATTTGAGCTGGTGCAAAAGCTCGCCCGGCATTTTGGTGTGACGGCCGAGACCTTGATCGGGGCGGAGGCAGTGCCAGAGCCGGAAGCTATGCAGATCGGCCGCATCCACCGTAACCTCAAAGGGCTGAGCGAACGTGACCTCGCCATTGTCGAGACGCTAGTGCATTCGATGCAGTCCCGCTCCGATGAGCCAGCCGGGGACTAGCACTCTGCAGCTCGACCGGATCGATCTAGCCGACATCCATGATCCGCGCCGCCTGGCGCGGGCGGTGCATCGTCAGCTTGGTGCCCTCGAAGGCGCAATCCCGGTGATCGAGATTGCGGAAGCACTTGGCATCTCTGAGGTCCGCCAGGATCGGCTCGATGGCTGCGAGGGCCTCTTGCTCACTGACGTGCGGCGGAGCCAGGGCAAGATTCTGGTCAACACCAGGCGCGGGATACAGGCGGCACGGTTCAGCATTGCCCACGAGCTTGGCCATTTCCTTCTGGAGCGCCATCAGCTGGGTCTGGGCGGTATTCTTCATTGCACGCTCGATGACATGCGCCAGGTGCGTGGCCAGCGTCAGCACAAGAAACAGGAGGTCGAGGCCAATGAGTTTGCCATTGGTCTTCTCGCCCCCGCCTATGCCATTGCCGGCTCTCTCAACTCTGAGCCGGGCATCGATGCGGTCCTCAGCCTGCGCGATCGGCTTGACCTGAGCCTTGAAGCCGCAGCCCGCTGTTTCGTCGAAGGCCATGACGAGCCCCTTGCCGTGGTCTGGGCCCAGGACGGCCGCATCCGCTACGTGGTGCGTGGGCCGCGCTTCCCCTGGATCAAGGTGGAGGGAGGCGACAGGCTGCCGGCGCTCAGTCGCAGTCTGCAACTCGCCTCGACCGCGCCCGGCTCGGTGACCGACATGCAAGAGGTGGCGCCGATCACCTGGACCGGTGTCTCCGTCCTCGAGATGTTCGAGCAGGTGCGCATCGGTCGTGATGGCCACAGCCTGACCCTTCTCTGGACGACTTTGGCTGACGCAGA
>JBATMT010000559.1:0-3932 GCA_049289975.1 Paracoccaceae bacterium
ATCCTTCTGGTTCCCATTGTCACGATTCAACTGGTCGTGTCGATTGTGTTCGTCCAGCGCTATTTCACTGATGTCACCGTGCAGATGGCGGACAATGTCTTGCCGGATATTCGGCTTATCGATTCAACCCTGCGCACAGCCAACGACGCGGACACGGGTTTTACGGCTGCCGAGTCACTTGCACGAAAACTGGAGATGACTCTCAGGCGCGGACCGCCTCAGGAAACCGGGGACTTCCGGGTTTTCTATGACTTCTCCGGTATCGTCGTCGTGACGACGCTGCACGACGCACTGCCCGGTCTGGTGGCGATCGACTTGCGCGATCTGCGCAACGTCCGGATCGCATTGGAGAACCCCAAGGGCGACTACGAGCTTTCCTTCAGCCGTAATCGGATCACGGCGCGCAATCCGCATCAGTTCCTTGTCTATATGCTCGCGACGGGGCTTCTGATGACGCTTGTCGCGTTCCTGTTCCTGCGCAACCAGCTCCGGCCGATCCGCAGGCTGGCACAGGCCGCCGAGGCTTTTGGCAAGGGTCGTGCACTGCCCTACAAGATTTCGGGAGCGGTCGAAGTGCGGGCCGCGGGGGCTGCGTTTCTTGACATGCGCGCCAGAATAGAACGGCAGATGGAGCAAAGAACCCAGATGCTGTCCGGGGTAAGCCATGACCTTCGAACGCCGTTGACGAGACTTAAGCTTGGGTTGGCCATGCTGGGCGATAGCGAAGAAATTCACGCGCTGGAACGTGACGTCGATGACATGCGACGGATGCTGGACGGGTTTCTCGCCTTTGCACGCAGTGACGCACAAGATGAAACTGCCGAGCTTGTCGACCCGGTTTCCGTGCTGCGGCAGGTCGTGGAAGATGCGCGCCGGGTTGGCTCGGATGTGGCGATCCATGCCGTCGAGGGAACCGGCCGCGCCACGATGCGCGTGGATGCAGTCAGGCGGGCCCTCGACAATCTGATCGGAAATGCGGTGACCTATGCCAACCGTGCCGAGGTCTCCGTCACGATCCTCGAGCGGTCGGTAAGGTTCACGGTAGAGGACGACGGTCCCGGCATTCCGGCAGAAAGCCGGGACGAGGCCATGAAGCCTTTCACGCGGCTGGTGCCGGGGCGCAACCAGGATCTGTCGTCGGGCGTGGGGCTGGGGCTTGCGATCACCGCCGACATTGCGCGCAGTCATGGGGGAAGTCTGCGTCTGGGTCAGAGTGCGCGCCTTGGTGGATTGAAAGCGGAACTGTTGCTGGCGCGTTAGGTCGCCCGGCCAAAATCGGTCGCAAGGCGGTCGACTGCCCCCACCAGCAGGTGCATGTCCAGGCCGATTGCCGTGAAGGTGGAACCTGCGGCCATGCAGTCTTCCGCAAAACTCCGTTCCAGCGTCAACAGACCTGACGGTACGCCGAGGTCTTTGAGGCGTGAAATGGCGCGCAGGACAGTGGTCCGGACCTCTGGATGGCCACTGCGGCCCGGATAACCGAGCGACGCGGCGAGGTCGGACGGACCGATGAAGATGCCATCAACGCCCGGTGTGGCGGCGATCTCCTCAAGGTGGTCGAGACCCTGCGCGGATTCGATCTGAAGAAGCACACAGATTTCGTCGTTGGCCGCAATGGTGTAGTCACGGATCCGACCATAGTTTGCGGCGCGCATGTTACCGGCTACGCCGCGGATCCCGGCGGGTGGATAAAGCGCGGCGCTGACTGCGGCTTCGGCTTCGGCACGGGACTGGATCTGCGGCAGGAGGATGGTCTGGGCGCCCTGATCAAGGTGACGCTTGATGAGCGCCACATTGTTCTCGACGGGCCGGACTACACAAGCCGAGCCATGCGGCGCGGCGGCTTGCAGCAGAGGCAGGACGGCGCTGACCTCGACGGCAGTGTGTTCGGTGTCGATCAGGAGCCAGTCGAACCCGGCGCCCGCAAGTGCTTCGACGACACAGGGGTCGGGAATGGTGTTCCAGATGCCGATCTGTTGCTCGCCGGACTTGAGCCTTGCCTTGAAGCGGTTCGTTGCCAGATTCATGGCTTATGCCTTTCGAAGCAGGTGGGCGGCACGGGCGATGGCAAAGGCATAACCTTGCGTTCCCGCTCCGGCGATGACGGCGTCGGCGCGACCCGAAACATAGGAATGATGACGAAACGCCTCGCGTTTGTGGATGTTCGACAGGTGGACCTCGATCACCGGGCCGTCAAAGGCGTTGAGCGCATCGAGAATGGCGATGGAGGTGTGGGTGAAGGCGCCTGGATTGATGACGATGGCGGCGGCCGTTTCGCGGGCATCGTGGACCCAGTCGATCAGTTCGTATTCGCGGTTCGATTGATGGCACCGCGCGGCCATGCCTTCGGCCTGGGCGGTAGCGGCGCAGAGGAGTTCGACGTCGGCGAGGGTTTCGTGGCCGTAGATCTCGGGCTGGCGCAGGCCAAGCAGGTTCAGGTTCGGTCCGTTCAGGACGAGGATCGGTTTGACGGGCGCGGGCATGGCTGGCCTTTCGGACTGCGTTTGGTTGCAATCATCGGGGAAGTCGGCTCCTGCCGCAACGGGGACAAATTCACCGTCAGAGAGGTGTTGCAGGTTTGTCCGGACCAAAATTCAGGGGTGTATCTCTGAGTTACAAAATTTATATCATTGAAATTGCTGTATGTTTTAAAATTCGTTAGGGACTTGTTTACGAATTTTGAGCACCCGCCTGAAAAGGTTTTTGTCGGGCGACGTCTGTTTGGGCAGGTGTCAGAGAAGGTCTCTCGGCAAGAAATTCGACGAATGCCTATTCCTTTCTGCTGACAAGCCGTCGGGTCGCGTGCAGCACCCAAACTTCGTCGGGGGCGATTGCAAGGTGGCCCCGGCCACCAGGGGCGGTCGCGGCAAGTTCTCTTTCGGCCAGCCAGCGTCGCAGCGTTGGCGCAGATGACGACGTTCATCGCGGCTCATTTCAAGGGCCGACCGGGTTCCAGTTGGGGAAGGCAGACCATTGGTTGCATCCCACCCCCTAGATCATCCCGTCCGATCCGCATAAAACAGCGCCTTGCCGGGCCGTTCCGGCGGGTTGGATGCAGGACGATGCTTGTAGGCCGCACCGAAAAGATACTGTCTGTCGCTCCGATGATGGAGTGGACGGATCGTCACTGCCGGTATTTGCACCGGCAGTTGTCTTCGCGCGCGCTGCTTTACACCGAGATGGTGACTGCGCAGGCAGTGGTGCATGGACCTCGGGAACGGCTCTTGGGATTTGACGCGGCAGAGCAGCCGGTGGCGTTGCAACTGGGTGGCTCGGAGCCAGCGATGCTGGCCGAAGCGACGCGGATCGGCGCAGAGTTCGGCTATCGCGAGATCAACCTGAATGTCGGCTGCCCGTCTGACCGGGTGAAGTCAGGCTGCTTCGGGGCTGTGCTGATGAAAAGTCCGGATCTTGTGGCGGACTGTCTGGCGGCGATGCGGGCGGCGACGGATGCTGAGGTCACGGTGAAGTGCCGGATTGGCGTCGACGATCAGGTCCCGGAGGATGTGTTGCCCGCGTTCCTCGAGAAGGTGGCTGCGGCGGGGATCACCCGCGTGGCGATCCATGCCCGCAAGGCATGGTTGCAGGGGCTGAGCCCCAAGGAAAACCGCGAGATTCCGCCTCTGGACTATCCGCTGGTGATTGAGATGAAACGCGCCTTTCCGGGGCTGCACGTGTCTATCAACGGCGGGATCACCTCGCTGGAGCAGGCGCGCGGGTTGCTGGATCAGGGGCTTGACGGGGTGATGGTGGGTCGCACGGCCTATCACGAGCCTTGGGCGATCCTGTCGGGGACCGATCAGGCGATCTATGGCGGCACGCCGGGGCCGGACCCGTTCGAGGTGGTAGAACGTATGCGCGGCTACATCGACGCGCATCTGGCGACCGGCGGGCGGCTCCATCAGGTGACGCGGCACATGCTGGGGCTGTTC
>JBATMT010000560.1:0-4066 GCA_049289975.1 Paracoccaceae bacterium
CCGCAACGCCTCGGTCAGGCTGTCGATCCCGCACAGACCGCAACCCACCGGCCCGACCTGAGCGCGCCGCCGCGCCTGAAACCGCGCTTCCGCCTCCGGCGCCAGCCACATGCGCAACTCGATGCCCTGGTCTTGCATGACCGTCTCTGTCTCGCGGATTTCCGACAGGTCGGCCACGATCCCTTCGGTCAGCGAAAAGCCGGCCGCGAAGTCTTCAAGCGCTGACGGCGTTGCCATCATCACCGCTTGCGTTGTCCCGTTATAGATCAGGGCCACGGCCGCTTCCGAGGGCACCTGTCTGGTGCCCTCTTCCCATCGCCCCGCCCGAAAAGCGAGGCGTGCGCGTGGACCGTGGGTCTCCATCGTCACTCGGCCGCAGACAGGATCCGACGCGCCGCAGAAGCCTGCGCGTCATATTCGACCTGCCATTCCGATGGCCCGTTGGACGGGCTGACCTGTACGGCGGTGACCTTGTATTCCGGGCAGTTGGTCGCCCAGTCGGAATAGTCGGTCGTCACCACGTTGGCCTGCGTCGTCGGATGGTGGAAGGTGGTATAGACCACGCCCGGTGACACGCGATCGGTGATCTCGGCGCGCAATGTGGTTTCGCCCGATCGTGACGACAGCCGCACGAAATCACCTTCCTTGACGCCGCGCAGTTCGGCGTCATGCGGGTGGATCTCCAGAATGTCCTGATCGTGCCAGATGTTGTTCTCCGTCCGCCGCGTCTGCGCGCCGACGTTGTACTGGCTCAGGATACGACCGGTGGTCAGCAGCAGCGGATAGCGCGGCCCGGTCTTTTCATCGGTCGCCACATATTCGGTACGGATGAACTTGCCCTTGCCGCGCACGAATGCGTTGACGTGAACCAGCGGCGTGCCCTCAGGTGCGGCATCGTTGCACGGCCACTGAACCGAACCCATTTCTTCCAGATACTCATACGAGACCTTGGCAAACGACGGAGTCGTTGCCGCGATTTCGTCCATGATCTGCGAAGGGTGGGTATAGGTCCAGCCAGCGCCCATGGCGTTGGCCAGCATCTGGGTGATCTCCCAGTCTCCATAGCCGTTCTTCGGAGCCATCACCTTGCGCACGCGGTTGATGCGGCGCTCGGCGTTGGTGAAAGTGCCGTCCTTCTCAAGGAAGGTCGAACCCGGCAGGAACACATGCGCGTAGTTCGCAGTCTCGTTCAGGAACAGGTCGTGGACGATGACGATATCCATCGCCGCCAGACCGGCCGCCACATGGTGCGTGTCGGGGTCGGATTGCAGGATGTCTTCACCTTGGCAGTAAAGGCCCTTGAAGGTGCCCTCGACAGCCGCGTCCAGCATGTTCGGGATGCGCAGCCCCGGCTCCGACGAGATCTCGACGCCCCAGAGCTTTTCATAGATGTCGCGCACCGCATCGTTCTTCACATGGCGGTAGCCCGGCAGTTCGTGCGGGAAAGACCCCATGTCGCACGAACCCTGCACGTTGTTCTGACCGCGCAACGGGTTCACACCCACGCCCGGACGACCGATGTTGCCGGTCAGCATCGCAAGGTTTGCAATCCCGATGACGGTGGTCGACCCCTGCGAGTGCTCGGTCACGCCCAGCCCGTAGTAAATCGAGGCATTGCCGCCCGTGGCATAAAGCCGGGCCGCCTTGCGCACTTCCTCGGCCGGAACGCCGGTATAGTCGGCGGTCGCTTCCGGCGAATGGCGCGGGTCCGACACGAACTCTGCATAGTCCTGGAACTCGTCCCAGTCGCAGCGGGTGCGGATGAACTCTTCATTCATCAGGCCCTCGGTCACGATCACATGCGCAAGCGCAGTTACGACAGCCACGTTGGTGCCGGGGCGCAGCGCAAGGTGATGCTCGGCCTTGATATGGGCCGATTCCACCATCTCGGTGCGGCGCGGATCGACGACGATCAGCTTGGCACCCTTGCGCAGGCGCTTCTTCAGGCGGCTCGCGAATACCGGGTGGGCAGAGGCAGGGTTCGCCCCGATCACCATCGCCACATCGGTCTCCTCGACCGAATCGAAGTCTTGCGTTCCTGCCGAAGTGCCGAAGGTCTGGCCAAGGCCATAGCCGGTTGGCGAATGGCAAACGCGGGCGCAGGTGTCGGTGTTGTTGTTCATGAACACCGCGCGGGTCAGCTTCTGCACCAGATAGGTTTCTTCGTTGGTGCAACGGCTCGAAGTGATGACGCCGACAGAGTCCTTGCCGTACTTGGTCTGCGCGGCCTTCAGGCGGTTGGCGGCAAAGCCCAGCGCCTCGTCCCACGACACTTCACGCCACGGCTCGTCGATGGTGTCGCGGATCATCGGGTTCAGGATGCGATCCTTGTGGCTCGCATAGCCATAGGCAAAACGGCCCTTGACGCAGCTATGGCCACGGTTGGCCTTGCCGTGCTTGTAGGGCACCATCCGCACCAGTTCGTCGCCGCGCATCTCTGCCTTGAACGAACATCCCACGCCGCAATAGGCGCAAGTGGTGATGACCGAACGCTCGGGCGTGCCGATCTCGAACAGCGATTTTTCCGACAGGGTCGCGGTCGGGCAGGCCTGCACGCAGGCGCCGCAGCTCACGCAATCCGATGACAGGAAGTCGTCGCCCACCGAACCGGCCGAAACGCGGCTGTCCCAGCCACGGCCCTCGATGGTCAGCGCGAAGGTGCCCTGAACCTCTTCGCAAGCCCGGACGCAGCGCGAACAGACGATGCACTTCGACGGATCATAGCTGAAGTAGGGGTTGCTGTCGTCCTTCGGCAGCCATTGCGGATTGGCCTCGCCCGAGGAATCCTTGGCGCGGAAGTGGGTGTCCTTCGCCTCATAACGCACGTCACGCAGGCCGACGGCTCCCGCCATGTCCTGCAATTCGCAGTCGCCGTTCGCCGCACAGGTCAGGCAGTCCAGCGGGTGATCCGAGATGTAAAGCTCCATCACGCCCTTGCGGATCTGCTTCAGCTTGCCGGTCTGGGTGTGAACCACGATCCCCGGCGCAACCGGGGTGGTGCAGGATGCGGGCGTTCCGGCCCGGCCCTCGATCTCGACAAGACACAGGCGGCACGAGCCGAATGCGTCGACCGAATCCGTCGCGCAAAGCTTCGGCACCGAAATGCCCGCCTCTTTCGCGGCGCGCATGATCGAGGTGCCAGCCGGGACAGTGACGGCGAAGCCGTCAACGGTCAGCGTGACCATTTCCTTCGATTTGGAAGCGGGCGTGCCATAGTCGGCGTCTGGGATAATGAAGTCTTTCATTCTGCGGCCTCCTTCGCCCCGATGGCTGCACCGGAGAAGTCGTCAGGGAAATGGGTTACGGCGCTCATCACCGGATAGGGGGTGAAGCCCCCAAGGGCGCAGAGCGAGCCGAATTTCATCGTGTTGCACAGGTCTTTCAGCACCGGCATCGCGTCCGGATCACCCGCCGCGATACGGTCCACCGTCTCGACACCCCGCACCGCGCCAATCCGGCATGGCGTGCACTTGCCGCAAGACTCGATCGCGCAGAACTCAAGCGCGAACCGCGCCATCTTCAGCATGTCGGCACTGTCGTCGAAGATCGTCAGGCCAGCATGGCCCACCAGACCATCCTTGCCCGCGAACTCCTCGTAGCCAAACGGCGTGTCAAAGAGCGACCGCGGGAAATACGCGCCCAGCGGCCCGCCCACCTGTACCGCCTTGACCGGGCGGCCCGAAGCCGTCCCGCCACCGATCCTGTCGACAATATCGCCCAGCGTCAGCCCGAACGCAGTCTCATAGAGCCCGCCGAACTTGACGTTCCCAGCGATCTGCAACGGGATCGTGCCGCGCGACCGGCCCAGACCGAAGTCCTTGTAGAAGGCCGCGCCCTTTTCCATGATCACCGGCACCGACGCCAGCGAGATCACGTTGTTCACCACCGTCGGGCGGCCCATGAAGCCCTGCAACGCCGGCAGCGGCGGCTTGGCTCGCACCACCCCACGCTTGCCTTCCAGCGAGTTCAAAAGCGAGGTCTCCTCGCCGCAGACATAAGCCCCGGCACCGACGCGGATCTGGATGTCGAACGCATGCGCCGACCCCAGCACCGACCGCCCCAGCAG
>JBATMT010000561.1:0-2451 GCA_049289975.1 Paracoccaceae bacterium
TACAGGCCCCGGCCCCGATCAGCACGACCCGGTGTGCCGGATCATCCAGATCGTCACAGGCGGGCAACCCCATGAAGGTCGCCGCATTGCCCGCGCCGAACATTTCTCCCAATGTCGCCAAGCGCACTTCCCCCGTCTCGCCGCCCGCAGCTTGTCAAACCGCAGGCAGCCCCTTCAATTCAATGGCCTTTCCCAGCCGCTCTCAGATGAACTCGGCCACTTTCCCACGGCGCGCCTGCGCCAGTTTCAGCGCCTCGCCCAGATCAATCGTCTTGTTGAACAGCGCCCGCCCGACGATCGCGCCCGAAATGTCGCCCAGCAACTGCAACCGCGAGATATCGTCCAGCGTCTTGACGATGCCACTGGCAATGACCGGAGCGCGCGTCGACCGTGCAATCCCCTCGACCATGCCCAGCGCCGCATCCTCGCCTTCCACGTCGGCAGCAATGTCGGTGACGATGATCGCCGCGAACGGCGTCTCGGCGAACGACTTGATGTAACCCTCGGCGCTATAGGCGCTCTGCGCCTTCCAGCCCTCGATCATCACATGATTTTGCCAGACATCGACGGCCAGCACGATCTGATCGACATGTCGCTCGGCCAGTTCCTTGACCATATGCGGGTTCTGCGCCGCAAGCGTGCCCACGACGATCCGCCCGGCACCCTTGTCGATGTAATCCTCGATCATGTCGCGCGACCGGAAGCCACCGCCCAACTGCACCGGAATACCGGCCTCGCGGATGATCCTCTGGACCAGTTCGCGGTTGGTGGACTTGCCCGCCACCGCGTCCAGATCGGTCAGATGCATCCACTCGGCCCCGGCCTGAGCGAACTCCTTCGCCTTGGCCACGGGATCGACATGCCAGATGGCCGACTCTTCCAGCTTGCCTCGTGGCAAGCTCACGCAGCGACCGTTCTGCAGTTCGATTGTCGGATAGATGATCATGGCAGTCCTCCCCGCGACTAAGACATCCGCGACATGGCTGCCGGTCTCTCCTCCTGCGGCCGTCCGCGCTTCCTGAAGGTCAGTCTAGCGCAGACAATTCATAAATCACGCAGATTCGGCGGCCGACGACGACTATCTCAGGCGAACTTCGGTGCCTCGCCCAGATGGCTCTCGATGAACCACAGGTCCTTGTCGAGTTGGCGCGAATAAGCGGTGAAGATATCCGCCGTATCGGCATCGCCTGCCTCGGTCGTTTCGCCGATGGCCTTGCGCACCCGCTCGCCCGCATCGGCCATCCGCTCGCACACGGCGCGGACATGCTCCATGTCTTTCACAAGGTCCAGCGGATAGGGTTTGATCTTGGCACCCTTCTCCATCGCCTCCAGCGAGCCATGAGCCTGACCGCCCAGGGTCTGAACCTGCTCGGCAAGGATGTCGGCATTCTCGGCGATCCGCCCGGCAACCGTGTCGAAAAGCTCGTGAATGGCGATGAAATGCGGCCCCTTGACCGTCCAGTGCGCCTGCTTGATCGCCATCCGCAGCGCCACCGCATCGGCCAGCGCCGCATTCAGCGCCGCGATGCTTGTCTTGATCGTATTGTCCTTCAGGCCCCTGATCGGCATGAACCTTCCCTTCTTGCTGCTACATCTGCTGCAAGAACGCCCCACCCCCATCGCCGGTTCCATTCAACAACACCCGTCCCGACACCTCCGCGAAAGCGGGGGCCGTCACCGCAACACACGCTCCAACAGCATCACCTGATCGCCCAGATCCTCCGTCACGCGCATCTCGCGGTAGCCCAGCCGCCGCGCCACAGCCATCGACCCTTCATGCCCGACCTCGATCATCGCCACGCTGCGCCCGGCAAACGGCTGCGCGTCGAACCACGCGTGCGAGGCCGTCACAGCCTCGCGCCCATAGCCCTTGCCATGCGCCTCAGTGGACAGCACCCACCCCGATTCCGGAGAGCTGTCGAAATCCTCGCCCAGCCCCCGCATCGCGCTGAAGAACCCGGTCTGACCAAGGAAAAACCCGTCCTCGGCCCGCACCACCGCCCATTGCCCGAACCCTTCCAGCGCCCAGTTTCCGGCGATCCGCAGAAACACGCCCCAGCTTTCCGCAATCGGCCGGGGCTTCTTGCCGATGAAGCGCATCACCTCCGGCTCCTGCCAGATCGCGGCAAAGGTCGGGAAATCTTCCCGCACCATCGGCCGCAGGATCAGCCTCTCGGTCCGCAATGTCGGTGCCAGTTCCATCTTGACCATCCCTCACTTGTGCCCGCACCTTGCCCAAAGCGCCCGCCGCCCACAACCACGAGTCCCGATGACCTCTCGCCGCCCCCTGCATCTGTTCCGCAAATTCGGGGTGGTCCTTCTGGCCTACGTGGCGCTGGCCTATTTCGTCCTCCCCGCAGGCTGGCATTTCTACGAGACGCACCGCGCCCCCGGCCCCGAGGTTCTGCGCACCGTCACCACCATCGGCATCCCCGGCGACCCGCTCAACGT
>JBATMT010000562.1:0-3963 GCA_049289975.1 Paracoccaceae bacterium
AACGTCGGCGGGAAAGTTCGTGGCGGATCTGGTCGGTCGGCTGCCCGCGGGCGCAAAGGTTGCGACGGTCAGCGGCCGGTACTTCGCCATGGACCGAGACAATCGTTGGGAACGTGTCGAGAGCGCATATCGGGCAATGATCGATGCGACCGGGCCGAAGTCGGTCGACGCCCTTGGCGCGGTCGCAGAAGCCTACGCGCGCGGCGAAACCGATGAGTTCTTCAAGCCAACCATCGTCGGAGCCTATGGCGGAGCAAAGGACGGGGACGGCTTCTTTTGTCTGAATTTCCGCGCCGACCGTGCTCGCGAGATATTGCTTGCCGTGGGCGAGGACAGCTTTTCCGGTTTTGACAGGGGCAGGCGTCCGCACTGGGCAGCGATTCTCGGGATGGTCGATTATTCGAAGACCCATGATGCGTTCATGGCTGCCGCCTATCCCAAGCGACCGGTGATCAATACGATCGGAGCATGGATCGCCTCGAAAGGGCTGCGTCAGTTCCGGTTGGCCGAGACGGAAAAGTATCCGCATGTGACCTTTTTCCTGAACGGCGGCAAAGAGGCCCCGGAGGTCGGCGAGGAGCGGTACATGGCGCAGTCGCCCAAGGTCGCGACTTATGACCTGAAACCGGAGATGTCGTCGGGTGAGGTGACGGAGCAGTTCGTTGAAGCCATAGGGCGGGGGTATGACCTGATCGTGGTGAATTATGCCAACCCGGACATGGTTGGACATACCGGCGTGTTGAGTGCCGCCATTGCCGCGTGCGAGTCGGTGGATCGCGGGCTGGCAAAGGTCATCGAGGCTCTGGCGAAGGCTGGCGGCGCGATGATTGTCACGGCCGACCACGGCAACGCCGAACTCATGGTCGATCCGGTGACCGGTGGCCCGCACACCGCCCATACGACCAATCCGGTGCCGGTGGCGCTGGTTGGTGGCCCATCCGGCGTCGATCTGCGAAACGGCAGGCTCGCCGACCTTGCGCCGACGCTACTGGATCTGATGGGGGTCAAGCCACCCCCGGAAATGACGGGCCGCTCCCTGATCGTAAGAGTCCCCGGCGCATGAAACCACTGCGCCTACTTGTCGTTGCCGGAGTCATGGCGTTCTGCACCTCGCAGGGGTTGGCCGCAACGTCGCCTTCCGCGTCGGCGGAACAGGCTTCTGCCGATCTGCGCGCGGCAATCGAAGCATTGAAAAATGCTGAAAGCGGCAAAGACCGAATTGCGGCACTGACAGCGACCATACGCGCCTATGAGGGCGGGTTGTCGGCGCTGCGAGATGCGTTACGCGCCGCAGCCGTTCGCGAGGCAGAAATCACCAAGTCGTTCGACGAACGCCGGGACGAAATCGGCCAGTTGCTTGGTGTGATGACGTCGATGGAGAAGTCGCCAGCCCCCATGCTTTTGCTGCATCCCTCAGGGCCATTGGGAACGGCTCGATCGGGCATGATCCTGTCGGCGGTTGCACCCGCCTTGCAGGCACAGGCTGACATGTTGCGGCAGCAACTTACAGAAGTGCGTAACATCCGGGCTTTGCAGGAAGAGACCCAGTCCATGCTGCAAAAGGGCCTAACAGCGGTACAGTCCGCCCGCACGGCTCTGGCTCAGGCCATTCAAGACCGTACAGACTTGCCGAAACGGTATCTGGAAGATCCAGAGGAACTCAAATCCCTGCTCGACAATGTCGAGACACTTGACGCATTCGCGACTGGACTTGCCAACATGGAAAGCGATGTCGGCGCTCCAAGGGGCGACTTTGCCGGTGCGCAAGGAACCTTGCCGCTTCCGGTTTTCGGCACGTTGCTTCGCAAGGCGGGAGAAGCTGATGCCGCGGGGATCACCCGACCGGGCATGCTGCTGGCGACCCGGCCTGCGGCGCTGGTCACGACACCGTGGCCCGCAACCATCCGCTATCGTGGACCGCTGCTCGACTACGGAAATGTGATGATCATCGAGCCCGCTTCGGGATATTTGATGGTGCTGGCCGGAATGGGTACGGTATTTGGAGACCCCGGGGACGTTCTTGCCGCTGGCGCGCCTGTCGGACTGATGGGTGGCACAGAGGATGTGTCTGCAACGTTGAACGCAGGCGGCGAAGAAGGCAGTGGCGCGGATCGAACAGAAACGCTTTATATCGAACTCAGACAGGACGGAAACACCATCGACCCTGGTCCGTGGTTTGCCGAGACAAAGGACAAATAGGAATGAAGAAAGCTCTGTATTCGGCACTTGGCGGCACCATGGTGGGCGCGCTTATTGCCACGCAGGTCGCCGGACCGCTTTTGGCGCAGGAAGCTGCCAAGTCGGATTCAGTTTATGAACAGCTCGATCTTTTTGGTGACATCTTTGAACGCATCCGTTCGCAGTACGTCGAGAAGGTAGATGACAAAAAGCTGATCGAGGCCGCGATTAACGGGATGTTGACCTCGCTTGATCCGCACTCCAACTACCTGCCGCCCGAGGCATTTGCCGACATGCGAACCCAGACCAAGGGTGAGTTTGGCGGCCTTGGCATAGAAGTCACGCAGGAAGAAGGCTTCATCAAGGTGGTTTCGCCAATTGACGGCACGCCCGCCGCAGAGGCCGGTATTCAGGCCGGAGATTATATCACCCATGTGAACGGTGAGAGCGTCCTTGGGCTGACCCTTGATGACGCCGTAAACATGATGCGCGGTCCAGTCGGCTCGGAGATCGTGATCACGGTTGCGCGCAAGGGCAAAGACGAGCCGTTTGACGTGTCGATCATCCGCGACACGATCAAGGTCGCCGCTGTAAAGGCACGTCTTGAAGACAAGACAGTCGTATTGCGTGTGACGACTTTCAGCGATCAGACCTACCCGGATCTGGAAGCCGGCATCAAGAAGAGCATCGAGGAAGCTGGTGGTCTGGACAAGGTCAGCGGTGTGGTTCTTGACCTCAGAAACAATCCCGGCGGTCTGCTCAATCAAGCAATCGCCGTGTCTGACGCTTTCCTTGAAAAGGGCGAAATCGTTTCGACCCGCGGCCGTAACCCGGAAGACAGCGAACGTTTCAATGCCGAAGCCGGAGATCTGGTGAACGGCAAACCGATCGTGGTTCTCATCAACGGTGGATCGGCTTCAGCATCCGAGATCGTGACCGGTGCGTTGCAAGATCATCACCGCGCCATCGTCGTCGGAACCAAGAGCTTCGGGAAAGGGTCCGTTCAGACTGTCATCCCGCTGAAAGGCGATGCCGCCATGCGCCTGACGACAGCGCGCTATTACACGCCCTCGGGTCGGTCGATTCAGGCGCTGGGTATCTCTCCGGACATCGTGGTCGAACAACCAGTCGTCGACAAACCCGCAGAAGATCCGGCAAAAGACGCGGCTGCGGCCGAAAGCTCTGCCGCCGCAAAAATGCGGTCAGAGGCCGACCTGCGGGGTAGTCTGTCCAACGATTCGATGACCGAGGACGAGAAGAAGGTGCTCGAAGAAGAACAGGCAAAGGCGGAAGAAGCTGCCAAGCGTCGCCAGGACGATTATCAGCTTGCCTATGCCATCGACATCATCAAGGGCCTGTCGGTCATGCAACCGCAGCCCTGAGCCATTGAGTGGCGGGGAAACCGGCCACTCTTGCTGGAGTTTCTGTCGATGCAACTCGATCCTTCTACCCTGCCCTACCGCCCCTGCGTTGGCTTGATGTTGATAAATTCCAAGGGTCTGATTTTTGCAGGTCAGCGCAAAGACAGTGACAGTCCTGCATGGCAGATGCCGCAAGGAGGAATTGACGAGGGCGAGAAACCCCGGAAGGCTGCTTTGCGGGAGCTTTGGGAAGAGACGGGCGTCACGGAAGACAAGGTCGAGTTCATTGCCAAGGTTCACCACTGGATCAACTACGATCTGCCGCCCGAACTTTTGGGCAAGGTCTGGGGCGGCAAGTATCGTGGGCAACGGCAGAAATGGTTTCTGTTTCGCTTCACCGGCAAGGACAGCGACGTCGATATTG
>JBATMT010000563.1:0-4697 GCA_049289975.1 Paracoccaceae bacterium
AAGGTGGCCTGACGCCGCAGCAGATCGCCCGCGAACTCCTCGCCATGGGCGTGAAGACCGTGGTCGGCGTCTACGATCCGAAGGAAGCGGTGGATCCCGGATCGTTTCCGATCCCCATGCGCCCCCGCGCCGAACTCGACGCCGTGCAGCGCGAGATGGAAACCGTGCCGGGTGTCTCGGCGATCGTCTACATCCAGACCTGCGCCGCCGAGAAACGCCGCCGCCGCAAGAAGGGCCAGTTTCCGGACCCGGATCGCCGTGTCTTCATCAATACCGACGTCTGCGAAGGCTGTGGCGATTGCGGTGTCCAGTCGAACTGCGTCTCCATCGTCCCGGTCGAGACCGAACTTGGCACCAAGCGCGCCATCGACCAGTCGTCGTGCAACAAGGACTTTTCCTGCCTAAAGGGCTTCTGCCCGTCGTTTGTCACCGTTCAGGGTGCAAAACTGAAGAAGTCTGCCGCCGCTGACTTCTCGTTGCCAAACCTGCCAGAGCCGGAACTTCCCGCCTTGCAGCACACCCACAACACCGTCCTGACTGGCGTTGGCGGCACCGGTGTCGTCACTGTGGGCGCAGTGCTCGCCATGGCTGCCCATCTGGATGGCAAAGGCGCGGGCATGATGGAGATGGCCGGTCTCGCCCAAAAGGGCGGCGCAGTCCATATTCACCTCAGGATCGCCGCGCAACCGTCTGATATATCGGCCATTCGCGTCGCCACGGGCGAGGCGGACTGCGTGATCGGCGGTGATCTTGTCGTGACTGCAGGGGCCAAGACCCTTGGCCTGATGACCGCTGGCCGCACCGGCGCTGTCGTCAACGCCCACGAGATCATCACCGGCGATTTCACCCGGAACCGCGATTTCCGCCTGCCTGCCGACCGCCTGCGCCTGTCGCTCGAAGCGCGGCTGCGCGAAGGCGTCAGCTTCTTTGATGCGTCCGACCTGTCGGCCAAACTCCTTGGCGACTCGATCTTTTCCAACATGATGGTGCTTGGCGCAGCCTGGCAGCGTGGGCTGATGCCGCTGTCCCGTGAAGCTATTCGCCGCGCGATCGAGATGAACGGCACGGCGGTCAAGGGCAACCTCGACGCATTCGAGATTGGCCGTTGGGCCGCGACTGACCCGGCAGCGGTGGCGAAACTGCTCGCCAAACCGTCGGACAAGCCATCGACGCTCGATGACAAGATCGCCTTCCGCGTCCGTCACCTGACCGACTATCAAGACGCCACTTATGCCGACCGCTACCTGCGGCTGGTGCGCGCCGCGCCCGAAAGCCTGCGTGACGCCGTCGCAAGAAGCTACCACAAGCTCTTGTCCTACAAGGACGAATATGAAGTGGCGCGCCTGCATCTCGACAGCGCCGAACGTGCCAAAGCCACCTTCGACGGCGATCTGAAACTCTCGTTCCACCTCGCGCCGCCGATGCTTGGCGGCAAAGGCAGCGACGGTCGCCCGAAAAAGCGCGAGTTCGGCTCGTGGGTGCTGGGCCTCTTCCGCGTCCTTGCCGGTCTGAAACGCCTGCGCGGCACCGCGTTCGACCCGTTCGGCTACACCGAGGAGCGGCGCTCGGAACGCGCACTCATCACCCAGTACGAAGCCGACATGACCGAGGCATTCGCCAAACTGACGCCCGCCACCGAAAGCGCTGCGCGCGCCCTTGCCGAGTTGCCACTTGGCATCCGCGGCTTTGGTCCGGTCCGTGCAGCCGCCGCCGCCAAGGCCGCCAAGCAGCGCGAAGACCTGCTGGCCATGATCCGGTCTGGCGGTGCTCCGCTCGCACAGGCGGCGGAATAGCCGTCACAGGCCTATCACCTGATCTTGCTATCCCTTCGCCAACGTGGCGGAGGGCAGGGCATGAAACAGACGATGGCACGCGAGATAAGCTACGCCTCGACCGCGAAATCCCGGCGCGGACGGGCGATCATCCGAACCGTCGAAAACCTGACCGGCCGCATCGGCCTGCTCAAACGCGCCAGCGGAATTGCCGAGCGGCCCGAGCAGGGTGCCGCCTTCTGGCGTGCGCTCGTGGACCGCTACGGCCTCAGCCTCAATGTCATGCGCGGCAGTCTGGAAACGATCCCGACACAAGGCCCGCTCATCCTTATTTCAAACCATCCTTATGGCATCCTAGATGGCCTGATGATGGGTTATATCCTTTCAGCACTCCGCGGTGATTTCCGCATCATTGCCCACCGTGTGTTCCGCCGTGCCGAGGCGTTGAACCGCGTGATCCTGCCCATCGACTTCGACGAAACGCCCGATGCGCTGGCCCAGAACATCCAGACCCGCGCCGAAGCCTTGCGCTATCTGGGGCAGGGCGGTGCCATTGGCATCTTTCCCGGCGGCACAGTCTCGACGGCCGCGCGGCCCTTCGGCCAACCACTCGACCCGGTCTGGCGCAACTTCACCGCGCGGATGATCGCCAAATCCGACGCAACCGTGGTGCCGGTGTTTTTCGAGGGTCACAACTCGCGTCTGTTCCAGATCGCCAGCCATCTGAACTACACGCTGCGCATGGCGCTTCTCATCAAGGAGTTCCGCGCCCGCATAGACGAGCCTGTGGGAATCGTCATCGGCCAACCCATCTTGCGCGCCGAAATCGAAGCGCGGAAGTCCGATGCAAAAGCGCTCATGGATTTCTTGCGGAAATCGACGTATGACTTGTCGCCAAGGCCATTGGCAACTCATGCTTACGGCTTTGAATTTGAAGAAAAATATCGGGCCTGACTCAAGGGCCCGCAGGGCCGGAGGCAGGCATGGCAGTAGGTATATTCGATTCCGGGCTTGGCGGGCTGACCGTCTATGATGCCGTTTCAAAGGCCCTGCCTCAGGTGCCGTTCGTCTATTACGGCGACAATGCCCACGCTCCCTATGGCGTCCGCAGTGCCGATGACATCTTCAACCTGACCTGCGCGGGTGTCGAACGACTTTGGGCCGAAGGCTGCGATCTGGTGGTTCTGGCCTGCAACACCGCCTCGGCGGCGGCGCTTAAACGTATGCAGGAAACCTGGGTTCCCGCCGACAAGCGCGTCCTTGGCGTGTTTGTCCCGCTGATCGAGGCGCTGACGGAACGCCAGTGGGGTGACAATACTCCGCCCCGCGAAGTCGCCATCAAGCATGTCGCGCTCTTTGCCACCCCGGCCACCGTCGCCAGCCGCGCCTTCCAGCGCGAATTGGCCTTCCGCGCCATCGGTGTCGATGTCGAGGCGCAGCCTTGCGGTGGCGTCGTCGATGCGATCGAGCAGGGGGACGAGATCCTTGCCGAAGCCTTGGTTCGCAGCCATGTTGACGCTCTCAAAAGGCGGATGCCAAAGCCCGAGGCCGCCATATTAGGATGCACCCACTACCCGTTGATGGAAAAGGCTTTTTCCGAAGCGCTCGGCCCCCAGGTCAAGGTCTATTCGCAGGCCAACCTCGTCGCCGCCAGCCTGGAGGACTACCTGCGCCGCCGACCGGAGTTTCTGGGGTCGGGGACCGAGTCGAAATTTCTCACCACCGGCGATCCACGCTCGGTTTCAGACCGGGCGACTCAGTTCCTGAAACGGCGGATTGCCTTTCAGGCGGCCTGATTTCGACCACATTCCCACCAGAAACTTGCACTAAAAGAACATTCTGCTGTCCCAATTAACCCTTAGTTAACCGAGGCAACCTGATGGGGAGCCTTGGTTCGTGGGACGAGTGGTCAGTCTGACCGGGTTGACGGTCTTTTGCGCAACGCTTTGCTGTGCAGTTGTTTCGCCTGCCTCGGCCAAGCCACTCCTCGAGTTCTACCGCGACGGCATCACCATCGTCGCCGAAGCACCAACGATCATCACCGAAGCCACCCGTCTGACCAAGATCGAAACCGTCAGCGCCAAGACGTCGGTCGAGCGTGTGCTGATTCCCGGCGTGATCAACGCCCGCAAGACCCTGTCGCTTTCGCTGTCTCTGATTTCCGGCGTGAACGCCTTTGACGACACCGCCAGTGCGCAGTTTGCAGAAGCCGGCAAGATGTTGCCGGAGCCGACCCTGAACGCCAGCCGCCTCCTGACCATCTCGATCCGGCCGCCGAGCGGCAGGTTCGGCCTGATGCTGCGCTTCTCGGCCAGCGGCATGCTCTATCTCTCCGCCGATTGGGCCGACCATCGTGCCCGCAGCAATGGCATCGCCTCGAGCCTCTTGCCGGTCACGACAGCCGAGCCACCTTCGCCGCCGCCAGACGCCGTGCCGCTCCCCGCATCGGCCCCGCTCCTTGGCGGAGCGACTGCATTCTTGTGGGGCCTCGCCGCAGCCCGTCGCAGGAAACGCTCCATTTCCAAAGACAGAACGATGTGACCAATTCCGCCCACGGTTTCATCACGATCTGCCGCCATAAACGCTTCAGAAACCAAGATTACCGAGATTTGAGAATGTCCTTTTCCGCCAAGTTTTCCGCCGCTGCCGTTGCTCTTGCCGCTGTTCTCGCACAACCGGCCCTTTCGGCCACGCTGAACGAAGCGAGCCTCCCCGCTGGCTCCTTCAGCAGCGCATGGTCGAACCCGACGATCATTGCCAACGGCTATGACACCATCACCGGCACCGGCGCCGGCAACCAGTTCGATATCTTCGCCTTCACCGGCCTGACAGCGGGCGCCCAGTCCCTGACGTTCAACTTCGCCGCGCCCTCGGGCATCAGCTGGAGCTATGCCGCAGGCGGCAACCTCCTTTTCAGTACCCAAC
>JBATMT010000564.1:0-4860 GCA_049289975.1 Paracoccaceae bacterium
AGGTCACGACAATGACCAACGCAACGGCCAGCATGACCTGACGGTGGCGGGGGCGGAACATTTCGATCATACGCCACCCCTGCTCATTGGTCTTTGTCCACGACGCGCCCAGCGCTCGATCCGGTGGAACACCACGGTGGAGACGAGCGACAGGAGCAGGTAGAGCACACCGCCTGCCATGAAGAACGTGAAGAAGGCCTTGGTCGTGGCGGCGGCCAGCGACGTCGCCTTGGTCAGTTCGATGAAGCCGACCACAGCAAGAAGGGCTGTGTCCTTGGTCACGGTCAGCCAGAGGTTTGCAAGCCCCGGGACGGCGGCGGAGGTCATCAGCGGCAGTGTTACACGGCGCGCAAGAAGTGTCGGCGACATGCCCATTGCACGAGCGGCTTCGATCTGTCCGGCCGGGACCGACAGGATCGCGCCCCGCAAGACCTCGGTCGAATAGGCGCCCTGCACGATACCCAGCACTGCAATACCGGCGGCAACGCCGTTGATCTGGATCGGGCCATAGCCCCACGTGGCGATGAGTTTGTTCACCGCGTCCGAAAGGGCGAAGTAGAGAATCAGGATCAGAACAAGTTCTGGAACGGCGCGAACAAGCGTCGTGTACACACCAAGAATGTCACGCAGAACCGGGCCGCCATACAGCTTGCCAAAGGCTCCGCCAATTCCGATCGCCAGGCCGAGCGCATAGGCGCCGAGCGCGATCAGGATCGTATTCCACAGGCCCGCTACCAGTGTCGCCCCCCAACCGGGGGGCGACCAGGCGAGCAGTTCGCTCATGGAAGACGCTCCGCTGACTTCAAGCAGCGTCAGCACCTAATGGCCTCAGCCGCCATAGATGGACGAGGCGAAGTATTTCTTCGTGATCTCGTCATAGGTGCCGTCTTCGCGGATTTTCTTGATGGCCGCGTTGAACTTGTCTTTCAGCTCGGTTTCGCCCTGACGGAGACCGACGCCAACACCGGCGCCGAGGATTGCCGGGTCATCAGCAACAGCGCCGACGACTTCGCAGCAAGCCTTGCCTGCATCGGTCGACATGAAGGCGTCGATGGCGATGCTGTCAGCTTGCGAGGCGTCGACACGACCGGCGGCCAGATCCTGGAAGCCTTCGTCGGTGGTCTGGTAGGTCTTGAGTTCGGCATCCGGGAAGTGCGCCTTGGCGTAGGCTTCATGGATGGTCGAGACCTGAACACCGATGATCTTGCCGGCAAGACCTTCGGGGGTCGGCGTGATGCCCGAGCCCTTGGCAGCGACGATGACGGTTGGGGTGTTGTAGTACTTGTCGGAGAAGTCGATGACCTTCTTGCGCTCTTCGGTGATCGACATGGAGGCCATGATCGCGTCGATCTGGCCGCCGGTCAGCGAGGGAATGATGCCTTCCCATGCAACCGGGGTGATGGCGCATTCCATCTCGGCGGCCTTGCAGACGGCGTTGATGATGTCGACTTCCCAGCCAACCCAGTTACCGGAGGCATCGGGCGATGCGAAGGGCGGATAGGGCTCGGCGGCGATGCCGACCTTGACCGGGGCCGCGTTTGCGGCACCTGCGAATGCAAGGACGGTGGCGAATGCCAATGCAATTTTCTTCATAGTCTTCCTCTCAGTTGGTTTTATTGATCCGCGTTATGCCACGGATTTCAGGAACTGCTTCAGTCGCTCCGACTTGGGCGACCCGAACAGCTGGTCGGGCGGGCCTTCTTCTTCGATGAGCCCGTTATAAAGGTATATGACATGGCTCGCCACTTCGCGGGCGAATTTCATTTCGTGGGTGACGAGGATCATGGTGCGGCCTTCGTCAGCAAGGCTGCGGATCACGTTCAGCACTTCGCCCACCAGTTCGGGGTCAAGCGCCGAGGTCGGCTCGTCAAAGAGCATGGCGCGCGGTTCGACAGCCAGAGCGCGGGCGATGGCTGCGCGCTGTTGCTGGCCGCCAGACATGAATGCCGGATAGACGTTGGCTTTCTCCGCGAGCCCGACGCGGGCGAGAAGCTTCTCGGCGCGGGCGATGGCTTCCGCCTTGGGCACGCCCAGAACATGGACGGGAACCTCGATCAGGTTTTCGAGAACCGTCTTGTGGGTCCACAGATTGAACTGCTGGAACACCATGCCAAGATGCTGGCGCAACTTCTCGATCTGGCGGCGATCCGAGGGCACGCCGTCCGGGCGCATTGCCACTTCTTCTCCGCCGATGACGATCTTCCCGGAACTGGGCGTCTCGAGGAAGTTGATGCAACGCAGCATCGTTGACTTGCCGGATCCCGACCCGCCGATGATGGCAACGACATCCCCTTCGCACGCTCGCAACGAAACGCCCTTGAGGACTTCGAGGTGGCCGAATGACTTGTGAAGTCCTTCTATCCGGATGGCCTCGGGACGCGGGGCGCTGGTGGTGCGCAAGGCGGCTGACGGCATCACTACTCCGACTGTTAATTAACTGTTGCAATTAACACCACCAGACCGCAATTATGCAAGCGTATAATTACTGAATCGACCAAGTGGGCCAAATGTCCGGGATACGACGCAAATTCAGGCGAGAGGGAGAGGAGCGGCGGCGCGATCAGTTGATCGCTGCGGCCCTTGATCTCATTGCGGAAAGCGGCACGGACGGAGCTACCGTAAGGGCAATTGCCGCAAGGGCCGGTGTCACTCAGGGGCTGATTCGGCATTATTTCTCGTCGAAGGAAGAACTGACGCGCGCCGCCTATGACACTTTGATGAGCAAGATGACCGAGGCGAGCATGGCCTCGCTTGTCACCAGGTCGCAGTCGCCGGAGGCCGCGCTTGCCGCGTTCGTGGTGACGACGTTCAGCCCGCAACTGACCGGGCCACGGGAGTTCGGGCTGTGGTCGGGGTTCATCCGAATGGTGCTGCGCGATCCGGAAATGGCAGAGATTCACGAGGCGAACTATCTGGCCTATCGCGATCAGCTTCAGGCGCTGATTGCCGGGTTGCCCGGCGCGGGCGGCGATCCGGAGCGGCACCGCCAGTTGGCGATCGCCTGCAACGGGTTGCTGGATGGCTTGTGGCTGGAAGGTTCGCTCTATCCGCATGGATTTCGCGAGGGCGAACTGGTGCACAGCGCACTGGCGGCCGTTGGCAAGATCGTGGGCGTGGACCTGATGGCCTACCGCCCTGCCCCACCCATCACGACATTGATTGACCAAAGGGAGCTTCAGCCATGAGATATGCGGCGATCACCGAACGGCTTGCCGGACTTGGCGGGGCGAAATGGGAGGTACATGCAAAGGGCCGGGCGATGAAGGCCAAGGGCGTGGCGGTCATCGAA
Organism: Paracoccaceae bacterium; assembly: GCA_049289975.1. Taxonomy (GTDB): domain Bacteria; phylum Pseudomonadota; class Alphaproteobacteria; order Rhodobacterales; family Rhodobacteraceae; genus TMP-24. Next base: position 3,290 of record JBATMT010000564.1, read on the forward strand.
CTGACAATCGGCGAGCCGGATGTGGCAACGCCGGAAAGCCTGAAGGATGCGGCGATCCGATCGATGAAGGCCGGGCGCACAGGCTATTCGAACGGCAGCGGCGAGCCGGGCCTGTTGAAGGCTCTGGCGGCGCGGTACAGCGCGCGGCGTGGCGTGACCATCGGGACCAATCAGATCATGTGCTTCCCCGGTACGCAGACCTCGCTTTTCGCGGTGCTGCTGGCGATGGTCGAGGCGGGCGACGAAGTCATCGTCGGTGATCCGATGTATGCGACCTATGAGGGACTGGTTGCCGCGACCGGGGCCAAGGTCGTGCCGGTGCCGCTGCGCCCCGAGCATGGGTTCCGGCTTCAGGCAGCGGATGTGGCAGCCAAGATTACGTCGCGGACGCGGGTGATCTTTCTTAACAGCCCGCACAATCCGACCGGCTCGATCCTGTCACCGAAGGACATTGCCGAAATCGGGGCACTGGCGCAAAAGCATGACCTGTGGCTGTTGGCGGACGAGGTCTATGAGGATCTGGTGTTCCCCGGTGTGACCTTCCATTCGCCGCTGAGCCAGCCGGAGCTTGCCGAGCGGACGGTGGTGACGGCGTCGATTTCCAAATCCCACGCCGCGCCGGGATTCCGGTCGGGCTGGTGCGTTGGTCCGGCGGAATTCATGGAGCATCTCTTGCCCTTGTCGGAGACGATGCTGTTCGGCAACCAGCCGTTCATCGCCGACATGACGGCGGAAGCGGTCTCGCAGCCCTCGCCGGTAGCAGCGGGCATGTGCGAGCGGTTTGCGCGGCGGGCTGATCTGATCCATGCGAAGCTGCATGGGGTTTCGGGACTGAAGGTGCATCGGCCCGAGGCTGGCATGTTCGCGATGATCGACGTGCGGGCAACGGGACTTTCGGGCGAGGCCTTTGCGCTGGGACTTCTTGAGGAAGAACATGTCTCGGTGATGCCGGGCGAGAGTTTCGGGCAGGCGCTGGCCGGTTGGCTGAGGGTGGCACTGAGCCAGCCCGACGAGGCGATTGCGGAAGCGTGCAACAGGATTGCGGGACATGCCCGCAAGATGAGGGAGGCCGCCTAATGGCGTCGGTTGGGGAAATGCTGGTGCGCGGGCTGAAGGCGCGCGGGGTTGAGGTTGTTTTCGGGATTCCCGGTGTTCACACGATCCAGCTGTATCGGGGGCTGACCGGGTCTGGCGTGCGCCATGTCACGGCGCGGCACGAAGGCGGCGCGGGGTTCATGGCGGACGGTTATGCGCGGGCGAGCGGCAAGCCGGGGGTGGCGTTTGTCATCACCGGGCCGGGGTTGACCAATGCTTTGACGCCGATGGGTCAGGCGCGCGAGGATTCGATCCCGATTCTGGTGATCTCGGGCGTGAACCGGCGCGATTCGCTTGGTCAGGGCTTTGGCCTCTTGCACGAGATGCCCGATCAGGGCGGCATGGTGCGCACGCTTTGCCCGAGCTTTCAGGTCACTTCGCCCGACATGCTGGAGCCGGTCTTGAACCGTGCCTTTGCGGCGTTGACGGCGGGACGACCCGGCCCGGTGCATATCGAGGTGCCGACCGACGTGATG
>JBATMT010000565.1:0-5521 GCA_049289975.1 Paracoccaceae bacterium
GTAGACCCCGGCGCGCCCATTCGTTCCATCATTTCGGCAACGCGGTGGCAGGCGACTTCTGACCCATCGGCATAGCTTCTGACCTCGGGCCGCTCGGTGCGGCAACGCAGGTCGGCATCGGGGCAACGCGGATGGAACGTGCAACCAGACGGCGGCTTGAGCGGGCTCGGCACCTCGCCGCCCTGAGCGGCCCTGCCCCTGCGCGGCGCGCGGACATTGGGGATCGTGTCGAACAAAAGCCGCGTGTAGGGGTGCTTCGGTTCGGCAAAAAGCACTTCGGTCGGTGCCTGTTCCACGATGCGGCCCAGATACATCACGGCGATCCGGTCCGACATGTGGCGCACAACGCTCATATCGTGGCTGATGAACAGATAGGTCAGTCCCATTTCTTCCTGAAGCCTGCGCATCAGGTTCAGGATCTGCGCCTGAACCGACACGTCAAGCGCCGAGGTTGGTTCATCGCAGATCAGAAACTCCGGCTCGCCCGCCAGCGCACGCGCAATCGAGATACGCTGACGCTGCCCGCCCGAGAACTCGTGGGGGAATTTGTTGCCGTCACGGGCAGACAGGCCGACCGTGGTCAAAAGCTCGGCCACGCGGTCGCGGATGGCTTCCTCGCTGTCGCGCAGTTTCAATTCGCGCAGCGGTTCGGCGATGATGTTGAACACCTTCCAGCGCGGGTTAAGGCTGGCGTAAGGGTCCTGAAAGATCATCTGCGCGGCCATCGCTGCCCCGGACTGTCCCGCCGCAAAATGGACCTGCCCGGCGGTAGGGCCAACCAGCCCGGAGACAAGTTTTGCTACCGTCGACTTGCCGCAACCGGACTCGCCCACAAGGCTCAGACATTCGCCTTTCGGCACCACGAAACTGATGTCGTCCACGGCGCGAAGTTCGGTGCGCGGCTTGCGCTCGATCACCCGGTTCAGCCACGGCGCAGACACGTCGAAAACCCGCGTCAGATTGCTGACCGTCAGGCCGTTTGCGGCAGATGTCGTCATGCCAATTCCTCCGTATGCGCAAGCCAGCACGCGCTTTGACTGTTGCGGACCACCGCAAGCTCGGGCCGTTCGATCCGGCAACGCGCCTCCGCGACCGGGCAGCGCGGATTGAAGGCACATCCCTGCGGGATGGCATCAAGCCGTGGCATCGACCCGTCGATCTGCGCAAGGCGCGGCACCCGTGCACCCAGCGCCGGGATCGAACCCATCAGGCCGCGCGTGTAGGGATGACTAGGGCTGGCGATGACAGTGGCGACCGGCCCGATCTCGACCAGCCGGCCGGCATACATTACCGCGACACGGTCCGCCGTTTCGGCAATGACGCCCATGTCGTGCGTGACCAACATCACTGCCGTGCCATGCTCATCGCAGAGCGCCCGCAACAGCGCGATGATCTGCGCCTGAATCGAGACGTCGAGTGCGGTCGTGGGTTCATCCGCGATGATCAACTTGGGACGCGCAGCAAGGGCCAGCGCGATCACCACCCTTTGCCGCATCCCGCCGGAGAACTGGTGGGGATAGTGGTCCACCCTTTCGTCTGGCGCCGGGATGCCGACCTCGGCCAAAAGCTCGACAGCGCGCTTGCGGGCAGCCGCCCGCGACAGGCCAAGGTGCAGGCGGATCGTCTCGATCAGTTGCTGACCAACAGAGAAAAGCGGATTGAGCGAGGTCAGCGGGTCTTGAAAGATCGCGCCGATTTCGCGCCCACGCACCTTCGAATACTCGCGGTCTGACAGTTGGTCGATCCGGCGCCCGTTCAACAAAACCTGACCCGAAGCAATGCGCCCCGGCGGCTCCAGAAGGCCCTGAACCGCAAGCCCGGTCATCGATTTGCCCGCCCCGGATTCCCCGACAACACCAAGGATCTCTCCCGGTCGGATCGAGAGCGATACGCCATCCAGCGCCGTCACCGTCCCGGCGCGACCGGGAAATTCGACGCGCAGGTCGCGTACGTCCAGCACAGGAACTTCGGTCATTTGTCACCTTTGAAAAGCGGATAGCTTGGCGGAAAGATGTCTGACACAGGCGGGTGGCCCCATGTCCGGTCCGGGTACTTGGCGACGAGGCGGTCGAACTGCTCCTGAGCCTGCGCGCGGGCGGTCTCAAAGTTCAGCCCCGCCACCTGTCGATCACGCATCGAGAGCCTGCCATCGACGAAGACCGCCTTCGTCACCTTGCCCGAGCCGCCATTGACCAGCGTCGTGATCGGGTCGATCGTCGGCGTCATCAGCGCATCGTCAAGCGCAAAGACAGCAATGTCGGCCTTCGCGCCAGGCTCCAGCCTGCCAAGGTCACTCCGCCCCAGTGCTGCCGCACCGCCCAGAGTGGCCGCATCCCACATGTCGGCAGAGCTGACTGCGCTTGTATCGTCGTCGGCGATCCGGCCGGTCAGAAGCCCCGTCATCAGGTTCATCAGCATGTCGGCGGGCGCAGTATCTGTCCCCATTGCGACAGTGATCCCGCGCTGACGAAGCGACCGGAACGACCGCATGACTGACCCGAACCGCGCGGACACCAGCGGACAGTGAATGACGGAAACGCCATGCGCCGCGTAGTGATCGAGGTCGCGCTCAGTCGCGTTGGTGGCATGAGGCGCGAGGATACGGTTGGACAATAGGCCAAGGCCAGCCAACCAATCTGGTGCGGTCGTGCCGTGAAGGCGCTGAACCGTCGCCACCTCCATCTCGCCCTGCGCCATGTGCAGTCGGACCTTGCAATCCAGATCATCCGCCGCATCTAACGTTCGGCGCAGAAGCGTCTCGGAACAGGTTTCCACCCGGTCGGGGGCCAGCAGACCACGGATCAGCCCCTCGTGACGCCCGTCCTGCGCACCGATGAAAGCGACCGCATCGGCAAGGCCCTTTTGCCCGCGTTCTTCGTCGAATACAGCCTCGAGCCGACCCGGTGCTTCGCACACCATACCGCCAGAGCGGTAGGCCGGTGACAGATAGGTCCTCAGCCCCATCTCGCCCGCCGCATCCGCTGCTGCCGTAAACTCCGCCGCCGTCTCTCCCCATTCACGGTAAAAGAGCGAGGCAATTGGTGCTGCTGTGGTGATCCCGTTCAAGAGCAGTTGCGCAAAGGCGAAGCGTTTCTGGAACGCCAATTCTGCCTCGCTGTACATCTCGTAGGGGCCGCGCTTGATGTAGCTCCGTGGCCAGACCCGGCCTTTTGCCCAACCCGGCTGATGGTCGATGGCGAGCATGGTGGTGTCGAGGTCCGCCAATGCATCCAGGTCGATGAACCCCGGCGAAATCAGCGCGTCGCCCATGTCGATCTCGCGGGCGACCTCTCCAGTAAAGCGCTGCCCGACATACAGCACCGTCGAGCCCTCGATCACCACAATCCCGTTTGCGATCAGGCAATGCCGCCCGTCCTGATGGCCCAGCACCCACCGCGCGCGAAGCGCTGTGCGCCCCGAGGGCCTTTGTCCCAATGGAAGTTCGGAAAGCATCGTCATGGCATGTCCACCCCGGCCGCGGTCAACTTGCCGCCACGCGCGACGACGTTACCTCTCTTTACGACCAGTGGGCGCACGGCCTCTTCCACCACCGCATGTGCCAACGTTTCTCCAGCCACCAGCGTCAGGTCGCCGGGTGCGCCCACCGACAGGTCATGCACCTCGACGCCAATCGCTTCCGCGCCGCCCCGGCTTGCGCAATCCAGCAGTAGCTCAAGTTCATCGTCACGCCGCATGCCGTTCTTCATGCCCACGATCCGCGCCCGGTGCAGCATGTCCGGCTGGCCCCAAGGACCCCACGTGTCTCGGATACCGTCGCAGCCAAGGCCGACCTTGATCCCGGTCTTGCGCATCGCCTGAAGTGACGGCACTACCGCCGAAGTGTGCCCCGTCGAAAATATCCGCACATCTTCCCGCGCGACCTGCTCCATCAGATTGCCGGTCCTCTCCGGGTCGGGCGCGCCAAGGCAGAAGCAATGCGAGACGCCGACCTTGCCCTGCATCGCATGCGCCCGTGTGCGTTCAAGGATAAGTTCCAGTGTGAAGGCGCCCAACTCACCATATTCGTGAAGGTGAATGTCAATCGGCTTGCCATGCTTTTCCGCCAACGCAAACACCGCGTCGAGCGAACCTTTCGGATCGCGGTCCATCGACGACGGATCAAGCCCGCCGACGATATCGGCCCCCATCGCCAAAGCCTGATCGAGCAACTGGTAGGTGCCCGGACGCACCATAAGCCCTGATTGCGGAAAGGCCACGATCTGAATATCGATCGCTCCCTTCAGAGCCTCCCTCGTCGCAAGTTTGCCCTCCAGCAAAGACAGCCCGTGGTCGGTATCGACATCGACATGGCTGCGGATATGTCCGGTGCCGTTCTCGATCAGCTGGATCGCATGGCGCATTGACTGGCGATGCACGTCAAGACCAAGTGTCCTGCGCGACGTGCGTTCATTGTCGATCAGATCCTGAAGGCTGCCACCCTTGCGGCCCTTGTACCAGCCCATGCCCCAGGTGGTCTTGTCGAGGTGGGTGTGCGCTTCGACCAGCGAGGGAATCGCGATTGCGCCCTTGCCATCAACCTCGGCCACGCCACCAGCCTTCAGGCCGCTGCCCACTTCGGCAATACGACCTTTGCGGATCAAGATGTCGCCCGGTGCGCCCCCATTGCGGCGGACATTGCGGAGTATCAGGTCGGACATGGGATCACCTCAGCTTGGGGTTCAGGGCATCGCGCAGCCAGTCACCCAGAAGGTTGACCGCCACGACGAGCAAACACAGATGCAGCACCGGAAAGATGACAACCCACCAGATGCCTGCAAACAAGAATTGATTACCTAGCCGGATCAATGTGCCAAGGCTCGGCTGGCTCGCGGGCATACCGATCCCCAGAAACGACAGCGTCGCCTCGGTCAGGATCGCCATACCGAAGTTGAGCGTGGCTGCCACAAGGATCGGCGTCAGCGTGTTGGGCAAGATGTGCCAAAGCATGATCCGGCGCGCCGGCACGCGCAGGAGTTTGGCGGCCTGAACATACTCCTTGCCACGCTCGACCGCAGTCTGCGCGCGTACCGTGCGCGCATATTGCACCCAGGCCGACAGGACTATGGCAAGAACCAGAACGCCTCCCGCCCCGATGTCGCGCAACGAGGGCGGTAGCAGTTCCCGCACGATGGCACTCACCAGAATGGCGATCAGGATCGTCGGTATCGACAAAAGCACGTCGCCGACACGCATCAGCGCATTGTCTACGATGCCGCCAAAGTAGCCCGCGACAAGCCCCAGCGAAATGCCCGCCACCAGCGACAAAGCCACCGAGGCCAGGCCGATCAGGATCGAAATGCGCGACCCGTACAGCAGCGCCGACAGGATATCGCGCCCCTGTGTGTCAGTCCCGAGCAGAAAGGGCCACTGGCCGCCTTCCATCCAGATCGGTGGATATTCCGCGTTCATCAGGCTCAGCTGCGCGGGGTCGAACGGGTTTTGCGGCACGAAAAGCGGTGCGGCGAACGCTCCGATCACCAGCAGGGCAAGCAGCCCCGCCGCAAACACGGCCGACTTGTGG
>JBATMT010000566.1:0-2307 GCA_049289975.1 Paracoccaceae bacterium
GGCGCTTGCCTTCCGGCAAGGCGCGCTCGGTCTCGGCGACATTGGCAAACTGCGCCAAGGCCGTCGCTGACAGCGAGGCATTCAGCTTTACAGGCGGCGCGGGCAACCAACGCGCCAACGTACCGCCGATCATCTGAGCGATGACGCCCGGCACCATCCCCGGCTCTGCCGAATAGCGCCAGACCCGCACGCGGGCTTCGGGAAAAGCCCGCACGATGGTGCTGAGTGTGGCCGACCAGCCCCAGCGCTCTGCCGAGGCGGCAAGCCGCGCCGGATCGAGCCTTGGGGGCTTCTGGAACAGTATCTGGTGCGAGTAGGACGACACCCAGTAGTCGGCATGGTCACGGATCGCAAAGTAGATTTCGCGCGGAGCCAACGGCAAGCGCGCCGCCAGATCGGCCAGCTTGAGCGCCGCGCGCGGATAAAGCGTGGCGGCGCTCAGATTGCCGAACATGGTGCCAATCAGGTTTTCGTCGCTGATGACCGCACGCGCTATGCCCGCGCCTTTTTCCGGCAAGGCCCAGCTTGTCGAGCGCAGTGCCGACGGACCAAGAACCTGCACCCCGGACAGCTTCAACAGCCGCCGACGCCCTTGCAGCATATGCTGCAAGGCGGTCGTGCCTGTCCGGTGCGCGCCAAGATGCAAGATCAGGTCCACCTGAATGTGCCGCCCTTACTCGAATTCCATGATCACTTCGTCGACCTTGAGGCTGGCTCCGGCCTTGGCAGTGATCTTCTTGACCACACCCTTGCGCTCGGCCTTGAGGATGTTCTCCATCTTCATCGCCTCGACCGTCGCCAGAGCCTGACCCTCCTGCACCTCCTGCCCCTCCTCGACTGCGATCTTCACGATCAAGCCGGGCATCGGGCAAAGCAGGTATTTCGAGGTATCGGGTGGCATCTTCTCGGGCATCAGCCGCGCCAGTTCCGCCTGCCGGGGAGTGCGGACATGCACCTTCAGGTCGGCGCCGCGCGTCCGCACCCGGAAACCACCGGGGATCTTGCCGACCTTCAGCACGACGGCCGTGCCATCGACATCAAGCCGCGCAAGTGGCTGGCCGGGCCGCCAGTCCGAGGCAACGCGGCAATTGGTGCCATCGACGAAGGTCACCGTCGAGCCTTCGCGGTCTGCCGCAATCCTCACCGGGAAGTCCTGTCCCTGAAGCGTCACGACCCAATCTTCGCCGACATGGCGTTCATGGTTGCCGAGCGTGCCGGTGATCCGCGTGCGCCGTATCTCGGCCACCCGGTTCATCGCCGCAGTCGAAGCCGCGATCCGGCGCAACATGGGTTCGCCCAGCACCGCGCCAGTGAAGCCGTCGGGATATTCTTCGGCGATGAAAGCGGTGGTGATGTTGCCGCTGTTGAAACGCGGATGGTCCATGACCGCCGAACAGAATGGCAGGTTGTGCCCGATCCCTTCGACCTCGAAGCTGTCGAGGGCAACGCGCATCCCCTCGATGGCATCGGCGCGCGTCGGACCCCATGTGCAGAGCTTGGCGATCATCGGGTCATAGTACATGCTGATCTCGCCGCCCTCATAGACACCAGTATCGTTGCGCACGACACCAGTGCTGGTCGCTGCTTCGGCGGGCGGGCGGTAGCGCGTCAGGCGACCGATCGAGGGCAGGAAGTTCCGGTACGGATCCTCGGCATAAAGGCGGCTTTCCATCGCCCAGCCGTTGATCTTGAGGTCGGATTGCTTGAAGGGCAGCGGTTCGCCATTGGCGACGCGGATCATCTGTTCCACCAGATCGACGCCGGTGATCAGTTCGGTCACAGGATGTTCGACCTGCAAACGTGTATTCATTTCAAGGAAATAGAAGTTGCGGTTACCATCGACGATGAACTCGACAGTGCCCGCGCTGGTATACCCAACAGCCCTCGCGAGTGCGCAGGCCTGTTCGCCCATCGCCTTGCGGGTCGCCTCATCGAGGAAGGGCGACGGGGCCTCTTCGATGACCTTCTGGTTGCGGCGCTGGATCGAGCATTCGCGCTCGTGCAGGTAGACGTAGTTGCCATGCTTGTCGGCCAGCACCTGAATCTCGATATGGCGCGGCTGGGTCACGAACTTTTCGATGAAGATACGGTCGTCGCCAAAGCTGGCGGCGGCTTCGTTCTTGGACGATTGGAACCCTTCGCGGGCTTCATCCGCGCTCCATGCGATCCGCATGCCTTTGCCGCCGCCGCCCGCAGAGGCCTTGATCATCACCGGATAGCCGATCTGTCCTGCGATCTTCACCGCCTCCTCGGCATCGCCGATCAGGCCCATGTAGCCCGGCACGGTCGAGACGCCCGCCTCCATCG
>JBATMT010000567.1:0-1941 GCA_049289975.1 Paracoccaceae bacterium
GAAGAACAGTCCGTCCCTTTCATCGAGAAGTCCGATTGACCCCGGAGAATGACCTGGCAGATGCAAGACGGTAAATGTCCGATAACCGAGATCAATCCGGTCACCGTCTATCAAGGTCCGCGTCAAGGGCGCGGGCTTCAGACTCCAATCCTCGAGCTTGAAACCTGACGCAGGCAGAGCCGAAATGCTGGGGCCAAAGGCATTTGCCCTTAACAGATCCTGAAAGGTCAAGCCATCCGCCATGGTCGCGAAGGCATCCGCTTCGGCCAGGTGTCCAAGCCGCGTCTCGAATTCGTGGAAAGCGCCGACATGGTCGACGTGGCCATGCGTTGCAACCGCAATAACGGGCTTGTCACCAAAAGGCAGGCATTCGCGCATCGGCGCGAGGCCACATCCAAAGTCGACCTGCAAGTCAGCATCGCGGCCAATGAGCGAAAAGGCGTTGGCCGCGAAGAAGTCGTTGATGAACGGCTCGGTCGTCTGCCAAAGCCCTGGCGCAAGTTGGCGTGTTGCGTACCAGGGGTTTTCGTTCAAAACATCCCCGGAACTACGAGATCCGGCGGGCGGTGGCCGTCTGCGAAGGTCTTGATATTGATGATGACCTTTTCGCCCATCTCGACACGGCCCTCAATGGTCGCCGAGCCCATGTGCGGCAGAAGCACAACGTTTGGCAACTCGCGCAGGCGTGGGTTGATCTCTGTCCCATGCTCGTAGACGTCGAGACCCGCACCAGCGATTTCGCCAGCGCGGAGCATACGGGTGAGGGCGTTTTCGTCGATCACTTCGCCGCGGGAGGTGTTCACGATCACAGACGAGGGTTTCATCAGTTTGAGGCGACGCGCGTTCATCAAGTGGAATGTCGAGGGTGTGTGCGGACAGTTGATGCTGAGCACGTCCATGCGACTGACCATCTGGTCGAGGCTTTCCCAGTAGGTAGCCTCGAGTTCGGTCTCGATCTCCGGCCGTAGCCGCTTGCGGTTGTGGTAGTGGATCTGCATGCCGAACGCCCGCGCCCGACGCGCAACCGCTTGCCCTATGCGCCCCATGCCAAGGATGCCAAGTCTGCGGCCGCCGACGCGACCGCCAAGGAAAGCCGTGGGCGCCCAGCCTTCCCATTTTCCGTCCTGCATTACTGCAAGCCCTTCGGGAATACGCCGCGTCACGGCGAGGATCAGCGCCATCGTCATGTCGGCCGTGTCTTCGGTAAGAACTCCGGGGGTGTTTGAGACCAATATCCCGCGCTGCCGTGCTGACGCGACGTCGATATGATCGACACCTGCGCCATAGTTTGCGATCAGCTTCAGCTTGTCGCCAGCCTGTGCCAACATGTTCGCGTCGATCTGGTCGGTGACGCAGGGCACTACCACATCAGCCCGCCGCATTGCGTCGGAGAGTTCCTCGCGGGTCATCTTTGTATCGGGATCACGCAATTCGACGTCGAAGAGCTCCTTCATCCGTGTTTCCACTGACTCAGGCAGGCGTCGCGTGACGACAACAGTTAGTCGTTCCGATCGCATTGTTACTTGCTCCTCACTTCCGCAGGCACGTCCCTCATGGCAAAGTGCCGCGCAAACGGATAAGCCACAAGCCCGAAAGAGCAGTGGACAGAAGCGATCCGCAACTGGCGATGCCAGACTGACGGGGGCGGGCAGGACAATGATGAGACAGACATATCTGTGCGGGCTCTTTGTGGCAGCTCTGCTGTGCCTGCCGACGGCGGGGACGGTCCATGCGCAAGAGGCCGAAGATGCACCTTTGGACGAGGCGATGCCTGACGATCTGCCTGTCGCGGATGGTGCGGTTGCCGGGCGTGGCAGCTCGACGAACCTGCCGGTGCCACGTTATGTGTCGCTGAAAAGCTCCGAGGGAAACGTCCGCCGCGGGCCAAGTCTCGAACATCGGATCGACTGGGTCTTCAAACACCGGGACATGCCGCTGCGC
>JBATMT010000568.1:0-3996 GCA_049289975.1 Paracoccaceae bacterium
CAGCCCGGTCCGCGCCAGCACCCGCTCCACCGCCGGGATCGGCCCGACCCCCATGATCCGTGGAGCGACTCCTGCCGAAGCCATCCCGACGATCCGCACCTTTGGCGTCAGCCCATGCGCCTTCGCCGCCGCCGCAGACGCCACGATCAATGCCGCCGAACCGTCGTTCACACCCGCCGCGTTGCCCGCCGTCACGGTCAGATGCACGCCGTTGATGCCCTTGAGCTTCGCCAGAGCCTCATGCGTGGTGCCGGGGCGCGGATGCTCGTCGCGGTCCACGACCAGATCTTCACCGCCCTTGCGCGGGATTGTCACCGCCGCGATCTCATCCGCGAACCGCCCTGCGGCATGAGCGGCGGCCCAGCGCGCCTGGCTACGCGCCGCGAACGCATCCTGATCCTCGCGCGAAATTCCGAAGTCAGCCGCAACATTGTCGGCGGTCTCGGGCATTGAATCGGTGCCGTAGGCCGCCTTCATCTTGGGGTTCACGAACCGCCAGCCAATCGTCGAATCGTAGATGGCTGTCGTCCGCGAAAAGGCGCTTTCGGCTTTGGGCATCACCATCGGCGCCCGCGTCATGCTCTCGACCCCACCCGCGATCAGGAACTCGGCGTCACCCGCCCGTATCGCGCGCGCGGCCTGTCCCACCGCCTCGATCCCCGACCCGCACAGCCGGTTGACCGTCACACCCGGCACGCCCTCGGGCAGCCCCGCCAGAAGCGCCGCCATCCGCCCGACGTTGCGGTTGTCCTCACCCGCCTGATTGGCGCAGCCAAGGATCACATCCTCGACCCGGCTCCAGTCTGCCCGGTCATTCCGCGCCATCAACGCAACGATCGGCAAGGCCGCCAGATCATCCGTCCGCACCGAAGCCAGCACCCCGCCATAGCGCCCGATCGGTGTGCGCACGGCATCACAGATGAATGCGTCGGTCATCATGCTCGGTCCTTCTGCCAACCCGTCCGGGAATCATCCCCGCCGAACCACAGTCTAGGCTGTCACTCGTCAGACGCCAGATGTTTTAGGTTTGAAATAGTTTCAGGCCGCATCTTTGCGCCCGCCATTGGACCTGCACCCACTTCCCTTTGGCTCGGATGTGGCATTCTATGACCGCGAACAGGGATCGCGACCGACATGTGCAATCTATACACCCAGACGACAGCCCAGCAGGCGATGGTGCAGCTTTTCCGCGCAACCCGCGACGTGGCGGGCAACGTCGAACCCGGCGACATCTACCCCGACCGGGTCGCACCGATCATCCGAAACTCCGCCGAGGGGCGCGAGCTTGCCAAGGGCCGCTGGGGCATGCCGACGCCGCCGATGTTCATCAAGGGCAAGGCTGACCGGGGTGTAACCAACATCCGCAACACCGCCTCGCCGCACTGGCGGCGATGGCTCAGCCCCGAAAACCGCTGCCTCGTCCCCTTCGACAGGTTTGCCGAACCAAAACCCGGCGGCAACGCCTGGTTCACCCTGACCAAAGGGCAGGGCGCTTTCGCCGGGATCTGGACGGAATGGACCTCGGTCCGCAAGGTCAAGGACGGCGAAACCACCGACCAGCTTTTCGGCTTCCTGACCACGACGCCCAACGCGGTCGTCGGTGCCGTCCACCCAAAGGCCATGCCGGTCATCCTGACCAACCCCGATGACTGGGATCTGTGGATGACCGCGCCCTGGTCCGAGGCAAAAGCCCTGCAACGTCCGCTCGATGACGATCTCTTGCGCCTGATCGAAGACTGAAAGCTTGGCCGCCCGCTTGGAACAGCCGGGCAATTTCAGGCGTCTTGGCGACTGGTCAGGCCGACTTGCGTTTGCGACGCAGGACTGTCAGGCCACCCAGACCGCCAAGCAGCAACAGCCCGGCAGCAGGAACGGGAATCGGCGCGACCGACACCGACGCAAGGGCTCCATCTGCAAAGCCCTGCTTGTCGTTGGTCAGCCCGATATAGATCTTCACTGATTTTGTGATGATGCCCGCAATGTCGAGACCGGCATAACCAGCCCACTTCGTCTTGTTGCCGACATTGGCAAGATCGGTCGCGGCCACCACGACCCGTGTGCCATCGCTCAGAAGGGCGTTGCCGACCTCGCCGACGCTGGCACCTTTGGCAATGTAGAGGTCCAGAAACGAAATGCCTGTGAACAGGACCGGCTTGGCAAAGGTCAGTGTGATCGCCTCCATCCCGCCGCGGACCGTGGTAAGCTCATCATCATTCTTGGCGGTATCGATGGAACTGCGCACGCCATAGCCATCACGTTCCAGCGCAAGTCCGGTCGACGCCAGTCCGGGCAGTGAATCCTGACCGTCGAATTTCTGGGCGTTGTTCAGCGTCCCGATGTTGGAACTCATCGTCCAGCCGACACCTGCAATGGTGCCGGTGGTCTTGGTCGCGGCGGCGGTGAAATCAATCGTAGCCGCATGCGCAGCGGTGCAGGCAACGAAGCAGGAAGTTGCAAAAATGGCTTTGGCGAAAGTCATGATGGCTCGTGTCCCGATCTTCCGTGCGCCACTCGCGCAATGCGGCTGACCCAAGGGTAGGCGACGTCTGCCTCTCTTCAAACAAAGTTCGGACACATTTTCGCCACTGTCCCGGACGGTAATGCTCTCTCGCCTCTGGGTTGAGGTTTAGGGCGGCGACGGTTGCCCAGCCGAAACAATCCCAATTTTCGACTGTTTCATTTCCTGAACAATTCCGCACAAACCCCCGGAATGTTGAGGGTATTGCTACCGCCAGAACCTGTGGCTCGATTCGCGGTGGCGGGTCAGGGCATTTTTCACAACCGGTCTAAGTACCCGAAAGTCTGCGCCGACCGATCCCTATCAACACAAGACCCGTCAGGATCAACCACAGGGTAAGCCCGAGGAAACCGGCGATTGTTATCAGCCCGAACACCTCACCGGACCGTCCAAGAGCAATCGCCACACCTTCCGTCGTGCCAAGCACGATCAAAACCGAGGTGACATAGCCAACCCATGCCGTGACCCTGTTTGCCTCCTGCCACTGGATACGCGACAGCAGCAGCACAAAGAGGGCGGTCAGCAATTGGCCCAGATGTTCCCCCACCGCCACGCCACCATACTGGTTCAGCATCGCGAAGGTCTGCTCTGCCGCGAGTTTTGCCTCTGCCGTGGCATTCGGGTCGGCATGACTGCGCGCCAGTCCGGGAATGACAAACACCCACCGCCACAATCCGATGGCCTGCGCCAGCCCGGCAAGCGACCCGGCAATGGCCGCACCGATCGCCAGCGCCGGCACTGACATGACCCGTTCAGTCGTCAGCGACAGGAAGATCGCCATCGGCACCAAAGCCAGCGCCACCCAGGCAAAGCTGTGCCATGTCAGGATCAGGCTGTTTCCACCCGCCGCGAAAAGGTCCAGAGCCTCCGCCGCAGGACGTCTGAGGATATCGGGGTAGTTGTAGGTCGCCCCGAGTATGGAAAAGGGCACGTTGAACAGGACGGCAAGCCCGATGCTGGCAAGGCCAAGCGCCGGGCGGATGGGGGCAGTGCGTGGGGCCATTTCGAAGATCCTTTGCGACACACGGAAAACCGGGGCCAATCGTTGAACGACGACGACAAGGACTATTCTTTGTGCAGGTGTCAGCAGTTCGCGCTTGGGGAGGTTCCCCGGCGCGGCATGGTTGTGTCAAGCCCCTTGGCGGCAGTCGCACCCCGCCGACCTGGCCCCGTCGGAACGTTTGCCATGCCCCCAAAACGAAACCGCGCCCCTTGGGGCGCGGTCTGTAAGCTTGCGGTCTGCAAGTTTGGTGTCTGGCAGGATCAGTCGAACGTGGTGTTGATCGACTGCGCAGAAAGTTGGCTGTTGATGTTGCCGGTCAGGGTCTTCATGCCGCCTTTGACAGCAGCCAGAGCCGCAATGCCGAGGCCGACAACAGCGGCGGTCAGCACGACCCAGTCTACAGTCACAGCACCGTCTTCGGCTTCGTGGAATTTCTTGGCGAGTTTGAAGAATTTCATGGTCAGTCTCCTAATGT
>JBATMT010000569.1:0-4838 GCA_049289975.1 Paracoccaceae bacterium
CCGCGACGTGATCATGGCCTTGGCCCGCGACCTTGGCCACCCGGAGCGGGTGAACCTCGGCGCGCGCACCCGCCCGGCAGGCGACCCGCCACTGATCGAGGCCGACGTGACCCGCCTCACCACCGAAGTTGGGTTCCGGCCGATGCACGATCTGGCATCTGGCGTGCGCGCCACCTTGCGAGCCGAGGGGGTGATGGCATGAGCCTTTCTGACCGTCACAGTTGGTCAGCCCGGTTCATCCGCTTCCTTGGCGTCGGTGTCCTGAACACCGCCTTTGGCTATGCGGCCTATGCACTTCTTGTCGTGATCGGGCTTTCGCCGCAGCCCGCGCTCGCCGTAGCCTTTGCCATGGGCATCTTGTGGAACTACCTTACCCACGCCCGGTTGGTGTTTGACACCCGCGGCGTTGCCCGCATCGTCCCCTACGCCGCCGCCTATGGTGTCATTTACGCCATCAACGCCTTTGCCCTTGCCGCAGCCCTGCGCGCTGGCCTCAATCCGCTTGTCGCGCAGGCCCTGCTTGTCCTGCCGATGGCGGCGCTTTCGTTTGTAATGATTTCACTTGTTCTGACCGGGCGCCTGCCTTTCACGACCGCCGTCTCTCAGCAGCCCCCCGGCGACACGACCACACGAGGTATCGAGTGACCATGAGTTCTGCCCCGACGATCACCACCAACGACGGATTTTCGCTCAAGCTTGCAGGGGTCGTTGGACTTGCCGCCCGAGCGGCTTTATTTTGGGTCGGCATCGTCCGCGCCGTTCTCGAGCAATGGGATCTCGGCCAAAGCGCCAATCCCTATATAATCTTCAGCCATGCCTTCTCGCTTTATGTCGCCGTGCCGCTGATCTCGCTCGCCTGCACGGTGTTCTTCCTTGCGCCCGGCCTGATCATCGCCACCGTCGCTGGTCGGGAAAAGGCGCTGGCGCATTGGTTATTTGCAGGTTTCGGCCTGTCAATCGTGGTGCTGACGGTCGTCATTTCCGCCTTTCAACTGGCTACAGGCATCGTCCTGACCGGCCACAGGTTCTTTGCCCTCGTGGCAATCGTCAACCTCGTCCTGCTGGTCCTTGCCGGGCTGCGGCTCGCGTCGGGGCAGAAATTCCGTATCGACTTGCGTGATCAAGGGACTGACGTGTGGATGTCTCTGGCCGTGTTCCTTGCCGTCCTGATCCTGATGTCGCCCAAGTTCTATTGGGAGAATTTCAGCGGTGACGGGTCGGGCGCGTTGCAATTCACGCGGCTTTTTGTCCATACGCTCTGGCCTTTCTGGCCGGATGAGGCGGGTGTCATCAAGCAGGCGCCGGGCCTGACCTCGTTCCTGTTTGTCATACCAGACAGCTGGTTCGTGCGCCTTTGGGGCGAGACGGAATATTCCGTGCGCGTCGGACACCTCATGGGCCTGGGGCTGCTCTACCCGGTCCTGACCGCCCTGATCCGCACCGGCCGCGAGGGCGCGCGTATCGGTATCATCGACCACCTGCTTCTGGCCGCGACGCTCTACCTTTATTCGCTCGCGGTGATCTATTCGGGCGGCTACCACGCTTGGTTCGGCGACAGCCCGATGCCTGCCGTCCGAGAAACGCTCGCGATGGTCTGCTTCATGGGCTACATCCTTGCCTTCGTCGAGGATCGCCGCGCCATGATGGTGGCGCTTGGCGTCATGTCGCATCTGTCAATCCCGACAGGTGGGCTTTGGCTTTTGCTCTGGCCTATCGCCGTGTGGTTCGTCTGGCGTCCGCGTCCGTGGCCGCAACTGCGGGCGGCCGTGCTGACGCTGGTAATCGCCGCTGCTATATCGATAGCTCTGCCCATCGTGATCGGCGGCGCGCACCTGCCTTTCCCCGGCGACGAATTCAGCGCCAAGGCCATCGTCGACCGCCTGCGCTTTGTCTCGATCATCGACTGGTCACGCTTTGGCTTCCTTGCCATCCCCATCGGCCTGATGCCGGCGCTGTTCTTGCTGACATGGCCCTGGCAAGACCGCCTGTCGCGCGCCCTGACGCTGTTGACCGTGGTGTTTTTCCTGTTCTTCTACTTTCAGGGCTACCGCGTGCTCTTGCACCACTTCATCCCGGCAATGTTCCCGCCCATCGTTGTGATGTGGCGCTCGCCGCTGATGCAAGACAAGCTGATGCGCGTCGCAGTTCTGGCGGGCCTTCTGACCAGTCTGGTCATGGCCTGGCCACGCCAGATGGAAATGCACCATCACGACCGCGACTTTGCCGCCTTCATCCAGACCGAAGGCCCGCGCTTTGCCAGTGCCCAGCCGCAAGACGGCGAGCGGTTCCGCGGGTTCGAGCCCAAGGCGCTTGACACCTTCCACCATCTCTTCGACGTGCTCCTGCCCATCGGCTATGGCGAGCGTGACGCGGGCGAACGCTTCTTCGGCGCGCCGCTGGTATGGTTCTACTATTCGGAGTTCCCAAAGGCCGAGGGTCAGGTCATCAACTATATCGTCAAGCCGATGGCTGACGCGACACCCGAGGACGGCCAGCTTTTCGACAACTATGACGGCTATGGCCTTTACATCAAGGACATGGCGCTGTTCGAACAGCAGCGGAACCAGAGACTGCCGATCAACACCGGTTCTTGGGCGCTGCACACGCCGCGCGAAGTCATGTTCGGTCGTGGTGCCAAATGGCCGCCGAACTGGAAAGAGCGGATGATCATCGACCTCGTGCCGATTGCCAAACGGCTGATGGGCATTCAAGAAGCGCCAGAGACCGAGTCAACTGACCCGGCGGCAGGACAGACGAGCCCCTGAGCCGGGGCCAATCCAGGGATAGAGTCATGGACTTTTCAAAACGCGTCTTCATCCTCGGCAGCACTGTGTCGGTTCTGGCCATCACGTTGGTCGGCGGCATGTTTTCAGCCGTGCGGGAGAACGCGCTTTACCGCGCTGTCTGGGGCACGCTCGACAATGCCAAGACGCTGTACGAGGAAATCCCGAACCTGCGTCATACCGAGCCGATCCATTTCCTGCGCCCGGCAATCTATGAGGGCGAAGGCGTGACGATCAACAAGGCGCCCGCCAATGCCAACGACCTGATCTTGCTGTCTGGCTTCTTGCATGACGACAACAAGGTGCAATTGATCCACCGCGACGGAACCGTGGTGAACGAATGGGTGCTGCGCGCGCACGAGATTTACAAGGACCCGTCCTTCTTCCGCGATCCGCCGATGACCGACTGGAACGCCATCACTCATGGCACGATCATTAAGCCCGATGGCGACATCGTGTTTTCGTTCGAAAGCGGCGGGCTGGTTCGCATGGACCGCTGCGGCAAGGTCAAATGGGCCTCGCCCGAGATTTCGCACCATTCGCCGAACTGGATGTCGAATGGCGGCATCGTCGTGTCGGGCGGCCGCTATGTCGACAAGCCGAACAGCGAGATTCCGTGGCCGTTCGCTGGCCCATACTGGGACGATCTTATCACCAAGTATGACGCCGACGGCACCAAGGTGTTCGAACGCTCAATGACCGATGTGATGATCGACAACGGCATGCAGTCGTGGCTGACCTCGACCGGGACGTTCAACACCCGCGTCAATGGCGAGTTTCACCTGAACGAAGTCGAGGAACTGTCGCCCGAACTTGCCGCCGACTTCCCGATGTTTCAGGCCGGTGACCTGCTGATCTCGCTCAGGAACCGCAACATGATCCTTGTCACGGATGCCGAGGCCAAGAAGATCAAATGGTGGAAGGTCGGCCCGTGGCTGCGCCAACACGACCCGGACTTCGAGGTCGGTGGGTTGATCACTGTGTTCGACAATCATTCCGACGACAGCCCTGACGGCCGCCACGGCGGCGGCTCGCGCATCTGGTCGATCAATCCGGCGACGGATGTGGCGGTGACGCTCTATGGCGGCAAGGACGGCGAGCGCATGTATTCGCCCGAGCGCGGCACTCACCAGCGCCAGCCTGAAGGCGACATCATGATCACCGAAGCCCAGCAGGGCCGCTCGTTCGAGGTGACGCCCTCGGGCGAGATTGTCTGGGAATATGTCACCCGCTACGACAAGGATCGCATCGCCTGGATCCACGACGCGGAAACCTATGACCCGACCTATTTTACCGTGACCGACTGGAGCTGCCCCGCCAACTGAGCGGAGGCAAAACGGCAAAGAAACGGGAGGGCATTGCCCTCCCGGTCCCGCCTTGGATATTTCTGGAAAGAAAATGCAGCGCCGGGGTCGCCCGGCACTGATTACCGCCCCGTCCAGTCCGCGCGATACTTGACGATCCTGCGATCCGGGAAGGCCGCCTGAATTGCGGCTTCATCGAGGTTGTCGCCAGTGTCGTTAAGATAGATCGTGCCGCGCAGCCACGGATCGTTCAGCATCAGCGCGCTGCCCGCATCGCCGTTCTTGGCGACCAGCACCACAGCACCGTCGAACTGACCCGAAGCGGCATCCTCGCGCACGGTCGGGTGGAAGTTGGCATATTCGTAGTATTTGGTCACAGCCCGCCACGGCAGGAAGACGCAAAAGCCGAACACGCAGGCATACCAGAAGACCGAGTCGATCCTGACATAGGCATCGCGCCCATCCTCGGGGAACCGCTCGCGGATCGCCTGATAGCCGCGCGCCGACAAGTAGAACAACGGGAAGGCCGCAAGGAACCAATAGCGCGGTCCGATGTAATAGCTGTCTGCGAACCAGTAGTAGAACATCGCTGCAATCACCGCCACGATCACCACGATCATCGCCAGATCGGCGCGGTTCGGCCTTTGCCACAGCAGGAACGCAAGGATCAGCGCCAGCGAACCGACACTCCAGCCCATCATCTCGAATTCGAGGCTGGAGAGCAGCGTGATCGTGTTGACCACGCCTTCGC
>JBATMT010000570.1:0-2154 GCA_049289975.1 Paracoccaceae bacterium
GAATTGAACAGCGCGCGGTTGCGGCTCAGGGCGCCCGATGTGCGCGACTTCGCGGCCTATGCCGAGATCTTCACCTCGGACCGGGCACGCCATATGGGCGGGCCTTACAGCCGCGAGGGCGCGTGGCACGACTTCTGCCAAGCCGTCGCAAGCTGGATGCTGCGCGGCATGGGCGTGTGGTCGATCGAGCGCAAGGCAGACGGGGCGCTGGTGGGATTTGGCTATCTCTGGCAGGAGTTCGGCGACCCGGAGGCGGAGATCGGCTGGGTGCTGACCCTTGAAGCCGAAGGCAATGGTTATGCTGTGGAAGCGGCGGCTGCGATCTTGCCGCATGCTCTGGCGCTGTTCGGGGCGGGCGGCGTGGTCAGCTATATCGACGCGGACAACCACCGTTCGGCGCGCGTGGCTGAAAAGCTGGGCGCACGTCGCGACCCGGCGGCCGAGGCCGCGCTGCAAGACGACGAACTGCATATCTATCGCCACTTCGGACCGGAGGACCGGGCATGAACGACATGGCCAGCCGCGCAGCAGAATTGCTGAAAGAACATCGGGAAAGCATCGACCGGCTTGATGCAATTCTGGTCTACACGCTTGCGGAACGGTTCAAGCACACCCAGTCGGTAGGTCGGCTGAAGGCCGAGCATAACCTGCCGCCGTCCGATCCGGCGCGCGAGGCGTTGCAGATCGCCCGGCTTGAGGAACTGGCCCGTGCGGCCGACCTTGATCCGGAATTTGCCAAGAAATTCCTGACCTTCATCATATCCGAAGTCATCAGGCATCACGAGAACCTACAGAAATGACCAACTTGGGGCGGGTCCGCCTGTCCCTTCCAAGCCATCAAAAGGAGATACTCACATGGCTATGAAAATCCGTCTCGCCCGTGGCGGTTCCAACAAGCGCCCGTTCTATTCGATCGTCGCATCCGACTCGCGCATGCCGCGTGACGGCCGCTTCATCGAGAAGCTGGGCGTCTATAACCCGTTGCTGGCCAAAGACAGCGAAGACCGCGTCAAGCTGAACATGGAACGCGTCACCTACTGGCTGAGCCAGGGCGCCCAGCCGACCGACCGCGTTGCCCGCTTCCTTGAAGCATCGGGTGCGCGTCCGAAAGCCGAGCGTGCGAACCTGAAGAAAGCCGAGCCGGGCGACAAGGCCAAGAAGCGCGCCGCCGAAAAGGCCAAGAAGGCCGAAACCGCGTCGGCTGAATAATCATGTTCATCGGCTTTTTCCTGCGCCGGTTCGTGACGGTTGCGCTGTGCGCCGGGTCGTTCTGGGCAGGGATCAAGACCGACCATCTCTTTGTCGCCGGGGCCCCTGCCCCGGCGGCGGATTGCGCCGAGGTGACCAATGGCAACTGACCGTATCTGCGTCGGCTCGATTGGCGGGGCGTTCGGGGTCAATGGCGAGGTGCGGCTGAAAAGCTATTGCGGGCAGCCCGAGGCGATCATCGCCTATGCTCCGCTGTGGACCGAGGATGGCAAGCGCAGCTTTACCGTCAGGCTGACCCGGGGTTCGGGCAACGGGCTGACCGCGCGGCTGTCGGGGATCACCACCAAGGAAGAGGCCGATGCGATGCGCGGGGTCGAGCTTTTCGCCGACCGCGACAAGCTTCCGCATTTGCCCGATGACGAATTCTATCATGCCGACCTGATCGGGCTCGAGGTGCTGGACACCGGGGGCGTGGTGCTGGGGCATGTGCGTGCCGTCCACAATCACGGGGCGGGCGATATTCTGGAGATTTACGGGCCGGGGCAGAAGCAGTCGCTGCTGATCGCGTTCACCAAGGCGGCGGTGCCGACCGTGGACCTGACGCTGGGCCGGATCATCGCGGACCCGCCGGAGGAGTCCGGCGGTGAGTGAAGATGGCGAGCCGCTGGCGACCAAGTCGCACGGCAGGCTGAGCATCTCGGCCAGCCTGAAGCCGCGTGATCTGATGGAGGAAGTGCCACGGGTCAAGGGGGCCTGGTTTGCCCGCATCATCACGCTGTTCCCCGAGGCGTTCCCCGGCACGCTGGGGCTGAGCCTGACCGGCAAGGCCTTGGCCGAGGGGCGCTGGGCGCTGGAAACCATCGACCTGCGCCCGTTCGGCGAGGGCAAGCATCGCAACGTCGACGACAATCCTGCGGGCGGTGGTGCCGGAATGGTGCTGCGTGC
>JBATMT010000571.1:0-10494 GCA_049289975.1 Paracoccaceae bacterium
CCGCGAAGACCGCCGCGCCCTGTTCAAGGACTTCATGTCCAAGGCCCCGGACTTTCAGGCCGAGCGCGCCGCGTCAAAGGCGGACTTCCTCGCCTTGGCCGATGCACTGCGCGCCGATCCGTGGGACCGGACGACAGTCGAGACGATCCTGACCCGACAGGGCCAGCGTGGGATGGAACGGCTGGAGCGTGGGCGGGCGTTGCTGATCGACCATATCGCGGCGATGTCGCCCGCCGACAGGGCGGCTTTTGCCGACCGGATTGTCGAGGTGATCTCGAAGCGTGGCGGCAAGGGGCCGGATGCGCCACCGGCGCCCTGACCTCAGGCCGCAGTGCGGGCGATTGTCACACGATTGCGGCCCATGGCCTTGGCGTCGAGCAGCGCCGTGTCGGGCGCACTGATGAGTGAGTCGAAGTCGTTCATCGCGTCCGCAGGCGTATCGCCCATCGCCAGACCGATCGAGATGGTCACCCGTATCTGGTCGCCGGACGCGAGATAAAATGGCCTGCAACAGACCGACAGACGCAAACGCTCTGCCATGGCATGGGCTTCGCCAAGCGAGAGTTCGGGCAGGGCGATCAGGAATTCCTCGCCGCCGATCCGCGCCAGAAGATCGTTGGGGCGAAGGCAATCCCGCAGGCGGTTGGCAATGGTGACAAGAACGTTGTCGCCTGCGGCATGGCCGTAAGTGTCATTGACATGCTTGAACTGGTCGATATCGGCAAGAAGGATGGCAAAGGGTTCGTCATTCAGGGACGCCCGCTCGGCAATGCGCGCCAGTGCGGGCAGCGCGTAGCGGCGGTTGAAAAGCCCCGTCAGCGGATCGAACAGCGCCTGCCGCATCCGGTCTACCATCGAGGTTCTCAGGCTGTCGTTCCGCCGCTTGGACTTGATCTGCGTCTGGATGCGCAGGGCCAGTTCCGCTGCATCGGCCTCTTGTTCGATCACGTCGTCAATCCCGAGGTCGAGCGCTGTCGCCCAGGCGTCAGTGGCGGCCGGGTCTGAAACGAGGCACACCGCCGCATGGTGGCTGCCCGGTCGCGAGCGAAGCTCGGAGAAAAGCCGCAGCCCGTCACCCGATGTCGCAAGCTCGGCGTCGAGGACGAAAACATCCGGCACGTTTCGCGCTGCGAAATCGCCCATCACCGTGTCGGCGGTGAACAGCACGAAACGGTCGTCGAGCAGGGGTGACAGCGTCCTTTGCAGGTCTGCCGCCTTGTCCCTGCTGCCCGCGATCAGGCCCACCAGCGCGGGCCCGGGAAAGGGCCTGCATTCCTCCATAAGACCGAAGTCCAGGCATTGCCTGCTGTCTGGAAGCAACTGGCGCTGATTGCCCGCCGCGCGCAGAAGACTGCGCAGACGCGCCAGAAGAATGAGCGCATCCACCGACGCGCGGTAGACCTCGCTCGCCCCGGCCCTAAGCGCATCTATCCGCGAAGCCAGATCGCTCTGGTCAGAAATCAGAACCACGGGAATGTCACTCAGGGTCGGATCAGCCTTCAGCGTCCGGCACAACTCGGTCGCGCGCATGTCCGCCGGTTCGCCGTTGATCAGCACCAGATCGGGCTTGAACCTTCGTGAATGGTTAACAGCTTCTTCACCATCTCGGACCACAATCATATCGTAGTGGGCCACCACAAGTTGCCTGCGCAGACCTGTAGAACCAGTGATAACATCATCAAATAGAAGGATTTTTCCTGGCATAAAGGGCGCTCCGCAATTGATCACTCGATACACATCGAGATTAATTTTCTTTCACAATGATTAATAAATCGTTGCCAAATCACGCCAAAAGCTCATGACGTTTGGTCAACTAAGGAGAGAAGCCGAATGAACCGTGACAGGGCGGAAACCATCGCACTTCAGGCGCTGGGCTGGCTGGCCGGCAATGAGGACCTGCTGCCGGTTTTCATCAACGCAAGTGGCGTGGACCTCGCCGATCTGAGGCGGCGCGCGGCAGATCCCGACTTCCTCGCCTCTGTTCTTGATTTCCTGCTGATGGACGACGCCTGGGTCATGGGCTTTTGCGATGCCTCCGGGGTCAGCTACACCGAACCCGTTGCTGCACGGCAGGCGTTGCCCGGCGGCGCGCCGATGAACTGGACCTGAAACGCGCTCCAAAGCGATTGCAGGCGCGGATGAAATCGGACAGGTTCGCGTCGTGAGGGGCGTCCCGCGAGGACGAGGTCTGAGAGGGTGTAGCCTATGACTGCGATAAAGGGTCTGCTGTTCGACAAGGATGGCACGTTGTTCGATTTCCGCTCGACCTGGGGTGGTTGGACGCGGCGCGTGGTGCGTGACCTTTCGGGCGGCGATCCCACCCGCGAAAGCGCATTGGCAGACCTTCTGGGCTATGATCTTGCCACAGGCGACTTTGCACCCGACAGCCCCGTCATCGCGCATACCACCGCCGAAATCCGCGATCTGATCTTGCCACACCTGCCCGCGACCGATCCGGCAGCACTACTTGAGCGGATGAACCGGATGGCGACCGACAATGACATGATAGAGGCTGTGCCGCTGGTGCCGCTGTTCCAGCGCTTTTCGGACATGGGCCTGCATCTGGGCCTTGCCACCAACGACGCCGAAGTCCCCGCCCGCGCCCACCTGCAACGCGCCCATATCGACACCCACTTCCATTTCGTCTCGGGTTTTGACAGCGGCTGGGGCGGCAAGCCCGAAACCGGCCAGATGCGCGCCTTCCTCGAACAGACCGGTCTTGCGGCAAACGAAGCCGCGATGGTCGGCGACAGTCTGCACGATCTTGACGCTGGCCGGGCCGCCGGAATGCGCACTGTGGCCGTGCTGACCGGCATCGCCCCGCGCGAAAAACTTGCGCCGCACGCCGATGTCGTGCTGGAACATATCGGCCTGCTTCCCGACTGGATCGCAAGCCAGTCCTGACCGTCACAATCGTCAAAGTTTCAAAAACGACGTAACTGCGTCGTAAAAAGTGGCGAATACTGATGCCCGTGCGACCAACTGTGAAGCAGGTTGAGATGAGGTGTCACCATGGCCGATGATCTGAAACGCAAGCGGGCCGGCGGCCGGGCAGGTCACGCGCATCGTGCGGGAACGCGGGCGATTGACCAGATGCCCTGGCGCATTCCGCACAACTATGATCGTCCGATCGAGCCTTTGGGGCCGGAAGGCGTGGAAGCCATCCACAAGGGTGCCATGCGCATCCTGAGCGACATCGGCATCCGCTTTCTGAACGACGAAGCGCTGGAGATTTTCCGCAAGGCCGGTTGCAAGGTTGTCGGCCAGACAGTCTTCATGGACGAAGATTTCGTCATGGAGATGGTCCGCAAGGCACCGTCCGAATTCACCGTTACCCCCCGCAACGAGGCCCGCGCCCTGCCGTTCGGCGGCAAGGCGATGCTGTTCGGCAACGTCTCGTCACCGCCGAACTATTGGGACATGGAACGCGGCAAGGTCTCTGGCTTCATGGAAGGCTTCAAGACCTTCATCAAGCTGACCCAGTATTTCAACTGTATCCACTTCGCCGGAGGGTATCCGGTCGAGCCGATCGAGATTCACCCCTCGGTCCGCCACCTCGATTGCCTTTATGAAAAGCTGACGCTGACCGACAAAGTCGTCCACGCCTATTCGCTGGGCAAGGAGCGCGTCGAGGATGCGATGGAGATGGTGCGGATTGCTGGCGGCATGACGCACGAACAGTTCCGTTCGCGGCCCCATATGTTCACCAACATCAATTCGGTTTCGCCGCTGAAGCACGACTTCCCGATGATCGACGGCGCGCTGCGTCTGGCACGGGCCGGTCAGGCCGTTGTCGTGACCCCGTTCACGCTGGCGGGCGCCATGGCCCCTGTCACCATGTCGGGCGCCGTGACCCTGTCGATTGCCGAGGCGCTGTCGGCCATCGCGCTTTTGCAATATGTAGCACCGGGTTCGCCGTCGATGATCGGCACCTTCACCTCGAACGTTGACATGAAGTCTGGCGCGCCCGCCTTTGGCACGCCGGAATACATGCGCGCCACCCAGATGACCGGCCAGATGGCCCGTTACTATGGCCTGCCGCTGCGTTCGTCGGGCGTTTGCGCGGCCAACGTGCCGGACGGTCAGGCAATGTGGGAAACCTCGAACTCGCTCTGGGCGGCGGTGCAGTCTGGCACCAACCTCGTTTATCACGCCGCTGGCTGGCTTGAAGGCGGGCTGATCGCCAGCCCCGAGAAATTCGTCATGGACTGCGAAGTGATCCAGATGATCCAGCGCTACATGGAGCCGCAGGTCTGGGCGACCACCAAGGACGACATCGCCGTCGACGTGATGGCCGAGGTCGGGCCGGATGGCCATTACTTTGGCGTCCAGCACACGCAAGACCGCTATGCCAACGCCTTCTATCAGCCCATCGTTTCGGACTGGCGCAACTTCGAGGCGTGGCAGATCGACGGTGCGGTCTGGACCGCCGAGCGCGCGCACCGGGTCTTCAAGGAGATCCTGCTCGACTACGAAGAACCGCCGATGGACGCGGGCGCCAAGGACGAACTCAAGGATTTTGTCGCCCGTCGCAAGGTCGAAGGCGGCGCGCCGACCGACTTCTGATCCGCTTTTAAGGCTTTTCGCTCTTTCTTAACGTCCGCCGACCTAACATGTCGGCGGATGCGATGGAGCGAACATGCACGGTCTGATCAACCGCTCATTCCAGTGTTTTCTGAGAGACACCTATGGTGTGAGTCTTTGGGCTACCGTGGCAGAGGCCGCCGGTTTGCCGGCAGAGGGCTTCGAGGCGATGATGAACTACGACGACGGCCTGACCTATGCCGTCCTCGCCGCCGCATCGAACGCGCTTGCCAAGCCGCGCGACGCGCTTCTGGAAGATATGGGCAGCTTTCTGGTGTCAATCGAACCGCTCAGGCGTCTCCTGCGCTTTGGGGGCGTCGACTATGTCGACTTCCTCTATTCGCTGGATGAACTGCCAGATCGCGTCCGGCTGGCATTGCCTGACCTCGATCTGCCGGATCTGACGCTTGCGGCAATCTCTGAAACGCGGTTCGAACTGACGATCCACACCGAGCAACCCGGCTATGTCCCCGCCTTTGTAGGCATTTTACGGGCGATGGCCGACGACTATGGAGCACTGGCATTGATTGATACGGGTGAAAGTGTGTGGATTACGGACAAGATCTGCATTGAACTGTTGCAGAACCGATTTGCTTCGGGCCGCTCGTTCGACCTGACACATCCCGAGGTCGCCTAGATGGATGGACTGGGGATGAGCGACCTAACCTTGATAAGTGCCGACGTCCTGGCGCAACTGATGCCGATGTCGCTGACCGTCTCGGCCTCGGGCGTGATCCGCCATGCCGGGCCGACATTGACCAAGCTTGTCGATGGCAAGCCTTTGTCGGGGCGGCGTTTCTTTGACCTCTTCGACGTGCAGAAGCCGCGCACCATCTTCCGCGTGGCGGACTTCGCGGCGCTGTACGGACAAAAGCTGCAAGTGGTGGTGCGCGGAGAGGTTGAGACTCCGCTGCGTGGGCTGGCCGTGCCGCTGATCGACGAGCGGACATGCCTGCTGAACTTCTCGTTCGGGATTGCCGTTGCCGATGCCGTGCGCGACCATCGCCTGACCCGCGCCGATTTCGCGCCGACCGACCTGACTGTCGAACTTCTCTATCTGAACGAGGCCAAGGCGGCGGTCATGTCGGAACTTGCGGCGCTGAATGGTCGTCTGCAAGCCGCGCGGGCGGCGTCCGAGACACAGGCACATACCGACCCGCTGACCGGGCTGGCCAACCGCCGTGCCTTGAACAGCGAACTGGTGCGGGATTGCCAGTTGATCGGCCGGGGCGGAGTGCCGTTTGCGCTCATGCATCTGGACCTCGATTTCTTCAAGGCGGTGAACGATTCGATGGGCCATGCCGCCGGTGACCGGGTTCTGGCGGCGGTTGCCGACGTGCTTCGGCGGGAAACCCGCAAGACCGATACGGTTGCGCGGGTGGGGGGTGACGAATTCGTGCTGATCTTGCGCGGCGAGGCCGACAGCGATCGCATCGCACAGGTTGCCCAACGGATCATTGGCGGGCTGGAACATCCCATCGTCTTTCACGGCTGGCCCTGCCGCATCTCAGGCTCGATCGGCATCACTGTCTCGGGCAGTTATGACGCACCGACAGCAGACGTGATGCACGCCGACGCAGACAAGGCGCTTTATCGCGCCAAACGCTCCGGACGAGGCCGGTGGAACATCTGGGGAAAAGACTAGAGAGCCAGAGCCTTGCAACCGGGTCGGCCACCGCTGACCTGTGCATGGCT
Source organism: Paracoccaceae bacterium (assembly GCA_049289975.1). Classification (GTDB taxonomy): domain Bacteria; phylum Pseudomonadota; class Alphaproteobacteria; order Rhodobacterales; family Rhodobacteraceae; genus TMP-24. The sequence goes on from JBATMT010000571.1 coordinate 6,280, forward strand.
TGCAACGCCAGAACCTGAGTGAACCGTTTGAACCAGCTTGGCTTTCGCGGCCTTGCCGTCAGCCTGCAAAAGCCCGGACCAACAGTCCGGGCCAGTGCTTACCCCTGCAACGTCCTGACGCCGTAGCCTTCGCTCCGCGCCTTCATTGCCGCCACCGCCGAGATGCTGGCAGCACCCGTGGTGAAGTAGGGGATCTTGTCATAAAGCGCGACGGCGCGGATGTCGCGGCTGTCGCTGACGGCCTGACTGCCATCGGTGGTGTTCAGCACCAGCGCGATCTCGTCGTTTTTCAGCATGTCGACGATGTTCGGCCGACCCTCATAGACCTTCAGCACCGGCTGCGCCTTGATGCCCTGATCGTAGAGCCAGGTCGCTGTGCCGCGCGTTGCGACGATCTCGAAGCCAAGCGCCACCAGATCACGCGCCGCGCCCGCCAGATCCGCTGACTTGTCGCTGTCCTTGACCGACAGGAACACCTTGCCGCTTTCGGGCAGCATCGTTCCCGCGCCCATCTGCGCCTTGAGGAACGCCAGCGCAAAGGTCCGGTCCCAGCCCATGACCTCGCCGGTCGACCGCATCTCGGGCCCCAGAAGCGTATCGACTCCGGGGAAGCGGGCGAAGGGCAGCACCGCTTCCTTGACCGAGAACCACGGGGTTTTCGGATCGGCCAGCGTCAGCGGATCGGCCAGCGGCAACGGGCTGTCAGGGCCGACGCCAGCCGGGTAGGGCGCGCGCATCGGGAAAGTCGCAAGCTTTTCGCCCGCCATCAGTCGTGCCGCAATCGAGGCAATCGCGCTGTCGGTCGCCTTGGCAACGAACGGAACCGTCCGAGAGGCGCGCGGGTTCACTTCCAGAACGTAGATCACGCCGTCCTTGATCGCGAACTGGACGTTCATCAGCCCCACGACTTTCAGCGCCAGAGCCATCTGCACCGTCTGGCGCTTCAGCTCGGCCACCGTCTCGTCGCTCAGCGAATGCGGTGGCAGGCAGCAGGCGCTGTCACCGGAATGCACGCCCGCTTCCTCGATATGTTCCATGATGCCTGCAACATGCACGTCCTTGCCATCCGACAGGGCATCGACATCCACCTCGATGGCGCCCGACAGATAGCTGTCAAGCAGCACCGGGTTCTTGCCCGATACGTTCACCGCAGTGGTGATGTAGCGGCGCAACTGGTCCATGTCGCGCACGATTTCCATGGCGCGGCCACCCAGCACATAGGACGGGCGGATCACCAGCGGGAAGCCGACACGAGCCGCGATTTCAATGGCTTGCTCGTCGGATGAGGCTATGCCGTTGACCGGTTGCTTCAGGCCCAGCTCGTTCAGAAGTTTCTGGAACCGCTCGCGGTCCTCGGCCAGATCAATGGCGTCGGGCGTCGTGCCAAGGATCGGGATGCCTTCTTCGTGCAGCGCATTGGCCAGCTTCAGCGGCGTCTGGCCACCGAACTGCACGATGACCCCGTGCAGCGTGCCATTCTCGCGCTCGACCCGCAGGATTTCCAGCACATGTTCCAGCGTCAGCGGTTCAAAATACAGCCGGTCCGAAGTGTCATAGTCGGTCGACACCGTCTCGGGGTTACAGTTGATCATGATCGTCTCATAGCCCTGCGCCGTCAGCGCAAAGCATGCGTGGCAACAGCAATAGTCGAACTCGATCCCCTGACCGATCCGGTTGGGACCGCCGCCAAGGATGACGACCTTCTTGGCGTCCGACGGGCGGCTTTCGCATTCGACATCGCCCATCGCCGGGGCTTCATAGGTCGAATACATGTAGGGCGTTTGCGCTTCGAACTCGGCGGCACAGGTGTCGATACGCTTGAAAACCGCCGTCACGCCAAGGTTGCGGCGCGCGCGGCGGACTTGCGATTCCTCGCGCCCCGTCAGCTTGGCAAGCCGCGCATCGGTGAAGCCCATCATTTTCAGCGCGCGCAACCCGTCCGCCGAAACCGGTAGGCCGGTGTGGCGAATACGGTCTTCTGCCTCGACGATCTCGCGGATACGGGCAAGGAACCACGGGTCGAAAGCGGTCGCTGCGTTGATCTCGTCGTCGGTCATCCCGTGGCGCATGGCCTGCGCGATCAGCCGCATGCGATCGGGTGTCTGTGCCGAGATGGCCTTGATGATTGCCGCGCGGTCGGGTGCGCCGTCGATGGCGATTTCGTCAAAGCCGGTCAGCCCGGTTTCCAGCGACGCCAGCGCCTTTTGCAGGCTTTCGTGGATGGTGCGGCCAATCGCCATCGCCTCGCCGACCGACTTCATCGCCGTGGTCAATTCCGGCTTCGATCCGGGGAATTTCTCGAAGGCAAAGCGTGGGATCTTGGTGACGACATAGTCGATGGTCGGCTCGAACGAGGCGGGCGTGACCTTGGTGATGTCGTTGTCCAACTCGTCCAGCGTGTAGCCCACGGCCAGTTTCGCGGCGATCTTGGCAATCGGGAACCCCGTCGCCTTCGACGCCAGCGCCGAAGACCGCGACACACGCGGGTTCATCTCGATCACCACCATGCGGCCGTCCTTGGGGTTGATCGCCCATTGCACGTTCGAGCCGCCGGTTTCGACCCCGATTTCGCGCAGGACGGCGATCGAGCCGTTGCGCATGATCTGATATTCCTTGTCGGTCAGCGTCAGTGCCGGGGCGACGGTGATCGAGTCGCCGGTATGAACGCCCATCGGATCGACGTTTTCGATCGAGCAGACGATGATGGCATTGTCCGCCTTGTCGCGCACAACCTCCATCTCGAACTCTTTCCAGCCCAGAAGGCTCTCGTCGATCAGCACCTGCGCGACCGGCGAGGCATCAAGGCCCGAACGCACGATGCGCTCATAATCGTCGCGGTTATAGGCGACGCCGCCGCCGGTGCCGCCAAGCGTGAAGGCGGGGCGGATGATCGCGGGCAGGCCGACATATTCGATGGCCTCGATGGCCTCTCGGACACCTGCGGTGACATCATAGCGGCCATCGGCCTTCTTCGGCGCGGCGATGATGGTGGCCTTGGGGTTTTCCAGCCCGATGCGGTCCATCGCTTCGCGGAACAGCTTGCGGTCTTCTGCCATTTCAATGGCTTGCCGGTTGGCGCCGATCAACTCGACACCGAACTTGTCCAAGACACCCATGTCGGCCAGCGCCAGCGAGGTGTTCAGTCCGGTTTGTCCGCCCATCGTCGGCAACAGCGCGTCGGGGCGCTCTTTCTCGATGATCTTGGCGACGACTTCGGGGGTGATCGGCTCGATGTAGGTGGCGTCCGCCAGCCCCGGATCGGTCATGATCGTCGCGGGGTTCGAGTTCACCAGAATGACCCGGTAGCCTTCCTCGCGCAGCGCCTTGCAGGCCTGTGCGCCGGAATAGTCGAATTCGCAGGCCTGACCGATGATGATGGGGCCAGCTCCGATGATCATGATGGATCTGATATCGGTTCTCTTCGGCATGGCGGCCCCCGTTCTGGCAAAACTTCGCGGGTTATAGCCATGCGTCGCCGGGGCGCAAGGGTGGATGATGGGGTGCATGACGCTACGGCCACGTAATCTTGCGTAGGGGCGCTTTCGCGCGGCACCTGCCGGACCTATATCTGGTGCCCGGACCCGACCCGCAAGGAAGCGCATGACCGCCCAGCCGACCCGATCCCGCCTGTGGGCCGAGTTTGTGGCTCTCTATGGTGTCTGTCCGCTGCTGATTGCAGTGTTTTTGCCGCCCCGGCTGATGTTTCCCGCGCTTTTTGGGTTCACCGCGCTTGGGCTGTTGCTCCTGTCACGCACGGACGGCTTCCGGTGGCAGGCGCTGGTGCAGGGGCCTCGCATACCGAGGGGCAGGGTGGTGGGGTTCACGCTTGTGACGGCGCTTGCATCGGCCGCAGTGATCTTCCTGACCCAACCTGACGCCGCCTTCGGGCTGGTGCGGCACAATCCCGCGCTGCTTCTGGTGATCTTTGCGCTTTACCCGATTCTCTCGGCTCTGCCGCAGGAACTGATATTCCGCGCTCTGTTCTTCGGCCGCTACGGCGCGCTCTTGCCGACCGGACCGGCGGCACTGACGCTCAACGCCGCAATCTTCGCGTTCGCGCACCTGATGTACTGGAGTTGGGTGGTGACGGTCATGACCTTTGCGGGTGGGCTGGTCTTTGCTGCGGCCTATGTGAAGGGGCGGAGCTTTCCTTTGGCGCTGATCCTGCATTCACTGGCGGGATGCGTGATCTTTGCCTTTGGCCTTGGGGTCTAT
>JBATMT010000572.1:0-3566 GCA_049289975.1 Paracoccaceae bacterium
ACATGGCGGATCTGCGACACAGCTTGCGCTTCACTCGCCTGCCCAAATTTTGAAAAAGGTGCCGTATCGACCTCTCCTTGTTGTTTCCATAGCCTAAGATGTGTTGACTCGAGCCATGCGGTTCGGCGGCAGCGGTTTCATGGTCGTCTGGCTTGCGGCCGAAAAGCGCGCTGTCGCACTGGATTTTCAGGGCGTGCTGCCTCAGGCATTGACGTCGCAGGATTACCCGATAGACGACAACCTTCCTCCGACCTCGATGGGCTTTCCGGCCGTGGTGAACTTCGCCAACACCCAGGGAGCTCGAGCTGTCACGGTGCCAGGCGCCGTGGCCGGATTTGACCATGCCCTGCGTCGCTTTGGCAGCAAGGGCCTTGCCGAGGTGCTGCAACCCTCGATCCGTCTGGCCCAGGCCGGAATTCCCGCAAGCTGGTTTTCCACGCTGATGATCTCGACTGAGATGGCTATCCTCTCTAAGGACGTGGCTGCCGCCTCGGTCTATCTGCCGGGCGGAGCGCCCTTGCTGCCCGGTGAGTTGCTGAGAATTCCTGGTCTCGCCCCGACCTTGCACCGATTGGCCGAGACCGGCGCAGAAGGATTTTATCGCGGCGATCTGGGCCGCGATCTGGTGCGCGAGTTGCAGGCACAGGGTAGTCGCATGACGATGGAGGACCTGGCCTCCTACGAGGTACATGAATATACCCCGATGGAGGCGCAGCATCGCGGCGCCACCCTCTACACGCCTGGCGAGCAGAGCGGCGGTCTGCGACAGCGGGACTTTTTGGCCCATATAGCCGCTGCGCTTCCGGTGCCGCCGAAGGCGCCCGATGCCGCGACTTGGTGCATTTATGCCGATGCGCTGGAAGCGGCCTGGCGCGCGCATCGCGCCCGCAACGGCACTCTCGCCGAGGTTGGCAGTTCGACCTCGTCGCTGTCTGTAGCCGATGCCGAGGGCAACATGGTCGCCCTGACATACACGCTGCTCGACCATTTTGGCGCCGGGATCATATTGCCTGAAACCGGCCTAGCTCTGAACAACGGCGTCAGCTATTTTGACCCTCGCCCTGGTCTGCGCACCTCAATGGTGGGCGGCAAGCGGATCAACTCGTCCAACATGGTGCCTACTGTGGCTGTCCGGGACGGGCAAGCCATGTTCGCCGTCGGGGCCTCGGGCGGCGATCTCATTATGCCCTGCGTGTCGCAGATCGCGGCGCTGATGCTGGATTTCGGCATGTCGCTTGAGGAGGCATTCCATTCACCCAGGCTCGACGCATCACATCGCGGCAGCCTTCGCGCCGACCCCCGGCTAGGGCCGATAGTACTTGACGAATTGGCGCGTAACTTTGCGCTAGAGGTATCCGGCAATGTCGTGATGCCCAAGCTCTATGCCTGCCCATCAGGAGTTGCCAGAGAAGCGGAGGGACTGGCAGGGATTAATGATCCAACTCTACCCGACGGTGGCGCTGCTGGACCCGATTGTATTTGAAAGGACCGGCGCAACCAAGAACCTCAATATTGGGAGGTAACTACGTTCGCCATCCCCTGCCCTCTTTCTTACGCACGGCTATGACCGAAACCCAATGGCTCTGAGTTACAATCGCATGACAACTAACGCTCCTTTTGCGTTCAGGAAGGGAGCGATGCTCAGTGGACGCAAAGAGCGTCGGTTAACCTCGGAGAGTTTCGGTTGTATAGTCCGGGGCTGCAACGGGCTTCGTAATTCGATAGATCTCGTCAACTGACTTTGAGAGGCGAAGATCGATTTCCATCGGTGCTGGATGCCCAAAGCCGCCATACCATGAGCAGGTGTGAGCGGCTTCTGTTGACGCTGCTGACAGAACATCCGATCCAGCCTCCAATCTAAGCAAGCCCACCAACACCCTTGATATGAAAGTGTCGCCCGCACCCAACGTGTCTACTGGTTTGACTGCCACTGCCCTTATCTCGGTCATTTGCCCATTTGCGAAAAGGACGGCACCTTCTGCTCCGCGGGTAATAAGCACATGTTTTGCGCCCAACTCAGCAGCCGAATTGCCCAACGCTAACGCATCTTCTCGCGATAGAGATCCACCCGAGAAACTAGCGAGAAAGCAGTGTGGTGCTACTGTCTTGATCCTTTGCGCGTCGTAAACTGTTGCGAAATCATAAGAGAGCCGCGTGCGGGCCGCGAAGTGGGGGAGCCATGCGTCAATGTGACTTGACCGGCCCGTATGGACCGCGTCAACGGAGTCCATGATACGAAGGTCTTCGGCAGTGGGGCCAATGATCGAGACGCCTAAGTCCGCGCCAAGAAAAACCCGTTCGCCACTTTCAGTCCCAATAACACAAAAGGCCGTATTTCCCGCAATAGTCCTCAGCAAACTGACGTCGACGCCTTCCGTCTGAAGCGCAGCCCGTATTGCCCTACCCGCAGGATCGTCAGACACGGCACCAGCATAATAGGTCTGAGCGCCGAAACGATGAGCAAAGACTGCGTGATTGAGGCAGTTGCCACCCGGATACATTAACTCTTGGTCTACGTAGCAGTCGACTACGTTATCGCCGAAAGACAGAATCCTAGGAACGGGCATAGCTCGACCATCACTCCTGAGTGAATATGTGAGAACGTTCGCACTTTTTTACGACTAGTGTCAATCCATGCTTGACGTCTCAACAAAGTGATGAATACGTTATAGGACGTTATATAGATATTGAAGTACATCGGAGCCCAAAAATGCCCACCACTAAAGCGTTTCATCCAGAAGTCATGGCCGCCCTACTAGCGATTGAAAAGGCGCCGCCTGCGCGGGTGTTTTTTGTCGCCTGTGGCGGGTCACTTTCCATAATGTATCCTGCAAAATTCTTACTGGATCAGCATTCTCCCATTCCCTCAGACCTCTGCAATGCAGCTGAATTTACGGCTCGGGCTCCGAAGGGCGTAGGAGAAGATTCACTCGTCATACTTTGCTCGATGACTGGCACCACGAAAGAAACCGTAGCTGCTGCGGAATTCGCGCGGTCACGAGGTTCCCGAACTGTGGGACTGACGACAGAAATTTCGTCAGCTCTTACGAGGGCCTGCGATCACGCAATTAGCTTCGAAGCGCCCTATACGACCGGTGTCCCAATCGACGCGAAGAACAGTAATTACGCACGAATCTACCAACTAATCCTAGGATTGGTTTCAACGACTGGTGGCGAAGATCTGTCAGACAAGCTGATGAAAAGCCTTTCATCGCTTCAGCCAGCCATCGACCGCGCACATGAGGTATTTGCGCCAATGTTTGCCAAGTATGCCCCGCGTTTCGCAAATGAAGAGGTAATCTATACCATCGCTAGTGGCGCCAGTTTTGGTGCAGCCTATTCGTTTTCAATCTGCGTCCTGATGGAAATGCAGTGGATAAACAGTTCGGCAATCCATGCGAACGAATTTTTTCATGGGCCATTCGAAGTGCTCGACAAGAAACGATCTTTCATCCTGCTCAAGGGCTGCGACACTACACGGGCTCTCGAAGATCGGGCAGATGAATTCCTTCATCGGTTCGGATCAGAAGAGAATATTCTGGTTCTTGACGCTGAGACACTGGATC
>JBATMT010000573.1:0-2438 GCA_049289975.1 Paracoccaceae bacterium
GGTGTTGAGTTTCTGGTATTCTTCCTCGAGCGCCGGATCGTTGTCGCCCAAAGCGATGAGGGCGGCGGTACCGATGGCAACGGCGTCGGCGCCAAGGGCCATGGCCTTGGCCACGTCAGCGCCCGAGCGGATGCCGCCAGAGACGATCAGTTGGACCTTGCGGTGCATGCCGAGGTCTTGCAGCGCCTTCACAGCTTGCGGGATACAGGCGAGGATCGGCTGGCCCACATGCTCGATGAACACGTCTTGCGTGGCGGCGGTGCCGCCTTGCATGCCGTCAAGCACGACGACATCTGCTCCGGCCTTCACGGCGAGCGCGGTGTCATAGTAGGGGCGGGCGCCGCCGACCTTGACGTAGATCGGTTTTTCCCAGTCGGTGATTTCGCGCAGTTCGAGGATCTTGATCTCGAGATCGTCGGGGCCGGTCCAGTCCGGGTGGCGGCAGGCCGAGCGCTGGTCTATGCCTTTGGGCAGGTTGCGCATGTTGGCGACGCGGTCAGAGATCTTCTGGCCAAGAAGCATGCCGCCGCCGCCGGGTTTGGCGCCCTGACCGACCACGACCTCGATGGCGTCCGCGCGGCGAAGGTCATCGGGGTTCATGCCGTAGCGGGACGGAAGGTATTGATAGACCAGCGTTCTGGAATGCCCGCGCTCTTCTTCGGTCATGCCGCCGTCGCCCGTGGTTGTCGAGGTGCCAGCGGCGGATGCGCCACGGCCGAGGGCCTCTTTCGCCGGGCCGGAGAGGGCGCCGAAGGACATACCGGCAATGGTGACGGGAATGTCGAGGTGGATCGGCTTCTTGGCGAAGCGGGTGCCGAGCCAGACGTCGGTTGCGCATTTCTCGCGGTAGCCTTCGAGCGGATAGCGCGAGATTGAGGCTCCGAGGAACAGGAGGTCGTCGAAGTGGGGCAGGTGGCGTTTCGTGCCGGCGCCACGGATGTCATAGATGCCCGTCGCGGCTGCACGGCGGATCTCGGCATTCACCGCAGGGGTGAAGGTGGCAGAGAAGCGCGGCGGAGTATGGGGAAAATCGCTCATTTTGATCCTCAGTAGGCCGACGCGTTGTCGATGTTGAAGTTGTAGAGTTTGCGCGCCGAGCCATAGCGGCGGAACTCTTCGGGGCGGGCCTTGCCGGTAGCTTCCCCGCGACGCAGCAGATCTTCGAGCGCCTCGAGATGTTCGGGGCGCATTTCCTTCTCGATGCAATCGGCACCGAGCGACTTCACCTTGCCGCGCACAAAGAGCTTGGCCTCATAGAGCGAGTCGCCGAGCGCGTCGCCCGCATCGCCGAGGACGACCATGTGGCCCGACTGGGCCATGAAGCACGACATGTGACCGATGTTGCCGTGCACGACGATGTCGATGCCCTTCATCGAGATGCCGCACCGCGACGAGGCATTGCCCTTGATCACCAGAAGGCCGCCGCGACCGGTTGCACCGGCATACTGGCTGGCGTCGCCGTCAATGATGACGGTGCCCGACATCATGTTTTCGGCCACGCCCGGACCGGCCGAGCCTTTGACGCGGATCGTGGCCTGCTTGTTCATCCCGGCGCAGTAATAGCCGGTGGTGCCGTGAACGGTGATGTCTACCGGCGCATCTACGCCAACGGCAATCGCATGGCTGCCGCGCGTGTTGATGATTTCCCACGCGGTCTGGTTCGTGGTGCCTTGCAGGGCGTGCAGCGTCTGATTGAGTTCGCGGAGGCCCCGCGCGGCGAGATCAAAGGTCTGCATGTTCAGTGGTTCCAGAAGTAAACAGTGGCGGGTTCCGGCTCCCAGACGCGGGCATTGTCGATGCCGGGCAGGCTGACGAGCGCGCGGTATTCGGACCCGAAGGCGACGTACTGGTCGGTTTCGGCCATGACGGCGGGTTTGCAGGCGATCGGGTCGCGGACGACGCCGAAGCCGTCCTTGGTGCCGACCACGAAGGTATAAAAACCGTCGAGATCATCGAGACCGGATTCGAGCGCTTCGCCCAGATTCTGACCTTCCTTGAGTTTCTGGCTGACGTAGGCTGCCGCAACTTCGGTGTCGTTCTGGGTTTCAAAGGTCGCGCCAAGGCGAATCAGCTCGCGGCGCAGGCCATTGTGATTCGACAGCGAACCGTTGTGGACGAGGCACTGGTCAGGGCCGGTCGAGAAGGGGTGGGCGCCCATCGTTGTGACGGCGGACTCGGTCGCCATGCGGGTGTGGCCGATACCGTGGGTGCCGTGCATCTTCGAGACGTCAAAGCGTTTCGCCACGTCCTTCGGAAGTCCGACTTCCTTATAGATTTCAAGGCTGTCACCGACGCTCATCACCTTGACGGACGGGCGGATGTGCGACAGGGCACTGCGGGCGGCCTCGAGTTGGCCAGCGGGGACTTCCAGGACCGCATGAGTGCTTTTCACCAGCATCAGAACCGGGGTGCCGATGGCATCCTTAAGGTCTTCATCC
>JBATMT010000574.1:0-6160 GCA_049289975.1 Paracoccaceae bacterium
CGACCATGCCGCGCGGTGGCGGCGCCGGCGCATCGACGGCGGCGCTGGTTGCTTATGCGCGCCTTGCCGGAAGCACGCATGACAGCTTTGCCCTCGCCTGCGCCTGCGTCGCGGCTGAAGGTGCCAGTGATCCGCTGATGTTTCCCGAACCAGAGCAATTGCTGTGGGCGTCGCGGCAAGCCGAAATCGTTGAAACGCTGCCACCCGTGCCGACTTTCGACGTGATTGGCGGGTTCTACGGCCCTAACTCGCGAACCGATCCGACCGACAGCACCTTTCCCGACATTTCCGACCTTATCGGGCCGTGGCGGCAGGCGGCGCGTGAGGGGGATCGCAGCGCAATTGCAGGGTTGGCAAGCGAGTCGGCAAATCGCTGTCTTTTCCTGCGCAGCCATTCAGAAGAGCCAATTGCCAGCCTGGCGCAACAGCTTGGTGCATTTGGACATGTGATTGCCCATACCGGATCGGCGCGCGGGCTGCTATTTGCGCCCGGAACGATTCCGTCAGATGCCGCCGCCACGTTGATGCGCGCCGGATTCAGACGGGTCACGGTCTTCACGACCGGAAGGAGTGATGCGACATGGTGAGTGCGGGAATTATGGCGGTGGCGCTTGCCATTGACGCTGTTCTGGGTTGGCCAAAGCTTCTCTATCAGATGATCGGGCATCCGGTGACCTGGATTGGCCGCCTGATCAACAGACTGGATGCGTGGCTGAACCTTGACGGGACAGACGAGCAGGGACGGCGTCTTGCAGGCGTCGCGGCGGCCTTGTTTGTTATCGCGGTTGCCGTCGTGATCGGAATTGTCCTGACTTGGATGATGCCGCCCGGTCTGAGCGGTGCGCTGAAAGCTGGCGTGATTGCATGGCCCCTGATCGCGGCCCGGTCGATGTTCGACCATGTCGCAGCGGTTGCGCGGCCCCTTTCGGCCGGGTCGCTGGCAGAGGCGCGCCACGCAGTCTCGATGATCGTGGGGCGTGACCCAGAGCAACTCGACAAGGAAGGTGTTGCGCGGGCAGCGCTGGAGAGTCTGGCAGAAAATACCTCTGACGGTGTCATCGCGCCGCTTTTCTGGGGTGCGATATTCGGCTTGCCAGGGATCCTTGGCTATAAGGCAATCAACACGCTGGATTCGATGATTGGCCACCGAACGCCGCGCCACGAAGCCTTTGGTTGGGCGTCGGCGCGGATTGATGACGTGGCGAACATCATTCCTGCACGGCTGACCGGCATCCTGTTCGCTGCCGTTTCGTCTGCACATCGCGCATCCTTCGACTGCATGGTTCGTGATGCGCGCCATCATCGTTCTCCGAACGCCGGTTGGCCCGAGGCTGCAATGGCCGGGGCGCTGGGCGTGCGCCTGTCTGGCCCGCGTGCCTATCACGATGGTGTGGTGGATGAGCCTTGGCTGAACGGCGCGGCACATGATCCGACCGCCGCCGATGTCGAGCGAGGTCTGCGGCTCTATCGCTCGGCCATGATCGCGACGGGGCTGATTCTTGTGATCCTGTCGCTGTTTTGAGGATCTGATGCGGGACCACGGTGGCAATATAGATTGGGCGATCAGCACCTACGGCGGTGCGCCGCAGGATTGGATTGACCTGTCGACCGGGATAAATCGTGTGCCCTATCCTTTGCCCCGCCTGCCGGACGCTGCGTGGAGGATATTGCCGACGCGCACGGCCAACGAGGCGCTGGTCGATGCGGCACGAGCGGCATATCGCACAGACGCGCCGATTCTGCCGGTCGCCGGGGCGCAGGCTGCAATCCAGATGGTGCCAAGGCTGCTGACGCCGGGAGAGGCCAGAGTGCTGTCTCCCACCTACAACGAGCATGCGGCGACGTTGCGCGCGGCGGGCTGGCGAGTGACCGAAGTTCCCACGCTGAAGGGCCTGATTGGCGCTGACCTGGCCGTTGTGGTCAACCCCAACAATCCTGACGGCAAGACCTATGAGCCGAATGAGCTATTGGCCCTGTCTGACACGGTTGGTCGGCTTGTGGTGGACGAAAGTTTCGCGGACCCTCGGCGTGACCTTTCGGTTGCGCGCCATGCCGGGCGGAATGGCCTGATTGTCCTGAAGTCGTTCGGTAAGTACTACGGTCTGGCAGGCGTCAGGCTTGGATTCGTACTGGCGGACGAGGCGACAATAACCGCGCTGTCCGAAATGTCGGGGCCGTGGCCCGTTTCCGGTGCTGCGCTGGAAATCGGGCGTATAGCATTGGCGGATCGTGACTGGGCAGAGGCGACGGCAACGCGGCTGCGACAAGAAACGGTGCGGATCGACGGTATCGCGGCGACGGCGGGCTGGCAGCTTGTCGGCGGCTGTGAACTGTTCCGGCTTTATGATACCGGTAATGCGGCAGCGGCTCAGGAACGGCTTGCGCAAAACCATATCTGGTCGCGCCGGTTTCCCTGGTCGGATCGATGGCTTAGGCTGGGACTGCCGGGTGACCAAAGTGAGTGGGTTCGGCTGGAACAGGCTCTAAATTGAGGACGAGCCATGGAGTTTGACAACGCTCACCGTGCCACTCTGACCGAGATCTTGCGGTGGCGGCGGGATGTGCGGCACTTCAAGACCGATCCCATCCCGTCAGAGGTCCTTGGTCGGCTGGCCTGCACCATGGATTTCGCACCCTCGGTTGGCAATGCGCGCCCCTGGCGTGTCATTCGGGTGTGCGATCTCGACCTGAGGCGCGAGGTCCGCGAGGAGTTCGCCCGCTGCAATCTGGCCGCGGCGGCCGAGTATGACGACGCGACACAGACTGAATATGCGCGGCTGAAGCTGGCTGGACTGAACGAAGCACCTGAGCATCTGGCCATCTTTACCCTCACCGATCCGGCGGAGGGTCGTGGCCTTGGCCGTCGCACCATGCCGGAGACCTTGCGGCAATCGACAGCGATGGCAATTCACACGCTCTGGCTTGCGGCGCGGGCCGAGTATCTGGGGATCGGTATGGTTTCGATCCTGGGTCCCGAACGAATGGAATCACTTTTCGCCATGCCCGATGGCTGGGAGTTCAGCGCCTACCTCTGCCTTGGCTATCCGGCCTTCAAGGATGACACACCGCTTTTGCACCGGGTGGGCTGGCAGGAAAATCGTGAAACGCTGTGGGAGGACCGCTAGGTCAGCGCCTTGAGCCGCCGCGCTGCGGCCCGCCCGGCGTGGCGACCTGTGGCCAGGCATCCCGTCAACAGGTAGCCACCTGTCGGCGCTTCCCAGTCCAGCATCTCGCCCGCAGCAAACACGTTCGGAAGCGCCGTGAGTTCCAGATCGCCAGACAGGCTTTCCTGCGCAATGCCTCCCGCAGAAGAAATGGCTTCTTCAATCGGTCGCGGGCCATCGTGGCGCACGACCAGATGTTTGACGATACGGCCAAGGCTTGCGGAGTCCTTTGGTAGCGGGTGCGAAAACTCCTGCAACAGCGCAATCTTGATCTGATCAAGGCCGATCGACTTGCGAAGTTGATTGGCGACGCTGTCCGCCGGGCGGGCCTTGGCAAGTCGGTCTTCCAGCTGATGCGGCGCTATGTCCGGGACGAGATCAAGGGCAAGCGCCGCTCCATCCCGCATGGCGGCCGACAGGGCGTAGATTGCGCCACCTTCCAGCCCGCGTTCCGAAATGACAAACTCGGCGCGGGCGGTTTGGCCAGCGGCTGTCAGTGCGATGCCTTTCACGGGCTGGCCGTAAAACCGCTCCATGTGCGGCGTCCAGTTCACGCGAAAACCCATGTTGGCGGGGCGGAACGGCGTGATGGATACGCCACGCGCCGCGAGCCATGGCATCCACGCCGCATCAGAGCCAAGCCGGGGCCAACTGGCACCGCCGAGGGCAAGTATCGTTATGACTGGCTGAAGCAATTGCCTGCCTTCGGGCGTATCAAAGACAAGCAATTCGCCTTCAAATCCCGTCCAGCGCCACCGGGTTCTGATGTCGATGTCGGACTGCGACAGCCTTCGGAGCCACGCCCGCAGCAAGGGTGAGGCTTTCATGGCGACCGGAAAGACACGGCCGCTTGATCCGGTGAAGACCTCCTGTCCCAGATCGCGCGCCCACTGGGCGACAGCCTCAGGGCCAAACTCTGCCACCAGCGGCCGAAGCCATTTGGCGCTGATCTTCTGGCAGAAACCTTCAAGTGGCTCGGCCTTCGTCAGGTTCAGGCCAGACTTGCCCGCCATCAGGAATTTTCGCCCAACGCTTGGCTTGGCCTCGGTCACTACAACCTTGTGCCCTGCCAGCGCCAGCTCTTCGGCGGCCATCAACCCCGCCGGTCCGGCACCTATGACAAGCGCCCACCTGTCCATCAGGTTGCCTTGGCCTTCGATGTGCGCATCTCGATCACGCGGTGCGGATAGGGCATCTCGATGTTGGCGTCCTTAAGTGCGCGCCAGACCGCGAACAGTACCTGGCTCATGTATTTGTTCTTGCCGTCGTCGATGCCGTTGACCCAGTACTCCACCGCAAAATCGACACTACTCTCGCCGAAACTGCGCAGTTCACAGTCAGGGCCGTCTGGTTCCGCCAAGACAAAAGGCAAGGCGGCGACAGCGGCTTCGATGATTTCGGGGACCTGCTCGATGTCCGTGTCGTAACTGACGGAGAACGGCACTTCGTAGCGGTTGGCGCTGCCTTGATCAGAATAATTCACGACACGGGTCGTGATGAAATGCTCGTTGGGAACAACGATCCAGCGGCCATCGAATGTCTCAAGGATACAGGCCCGAGCCGTCATTCTGACGATGGTGCCGCGCTCTCCGCCGTCAAGCTCTACATAGTCGCCGACCGTTGTCTGGCCTTCGATCAACAAGATGATGCCCGATATGAAGTTCGCAGCGATCTGCTGAAGCCCGAGGCCGATCCCGACGCCAACGGCGCCGCCCAGAACGGCTATGGTGGTAAGGTTTATACCCATGATCTGCAAAAGCAGCAGGAAGGCTGCTCCGAAAATCACAAGTTCCGCGGCTTTGGCGGCAAGTTCGCGGGTCGCGGGGCGCAGTTCTTCTTGAGCCTTGATGTAGTCCGCGCTTTGGCGATTGGACCATGAGCCAAGCCAGAACAGCAGGCTGCCTGCGATCAGCCCGCGAACCAGCGCCATGACCGAGAAAGTGATATTCCCCATCTCGATTGTCAGGCTTTCAAGCCATGTCGAAACCGGTTGCAGCAAGCCAAGGGCATAAATCGCTGCGACCGGGATTAGGGCATAGCGGCCGAGCAGCCGCAGGAAAGGATCGCGCAAAACATGCTGAACGAAGAGCCGCGCGGCCAGAAACAGGAAGATGCGCTTGCCAAAGGCTATGACGGCACCAGAGCCAAAGACCGATCGGGTAAATGCCTCGCCGAGCGCGGTGAAGCCATAGGCCAACAAGGGCAATAGAATCGGCAGAAAGCGCAGCGCGAATTGCAAGATCAGCGGCAACAGGCGCGTATCGCCAGCTTTTGGCGTCAGCAAGCGCTCGATCTTGGGTGCCAGCTTGCGGGATGCGAGGATGGCAAGCAGCCATGCAATGACCAGAAGTGCGAATTGCGACCAAGCCGCCGGACTTGTCATCCAGCCAAGCGCCATCTGCCAGCCCTGGTCGGCATAGCTGATGAGTTTGGTCACGATCTCTGGTTGGCCGTCCATGCGATCCTCGTTTACGCCGGTTCTGTTGGCATTCCTCTGACAAGAAAGACCGAAGGAAACAAGCGCGCGTGCATACGGGGCTTACCTGACAGTCTGGCGGATAAGGTGCTTGATGCCCGTGACATGATCCGGTGACGCGGCGAGAACGTCGGCGCATAGTTCCCGTGCGGTCTGAACAAGGCTGTCATCCGGGACAATCCGGTCGATCAGGCCCCAGTCCAGTGCTTCCGAGGCTTCGATCTTTTGACCGGCCATCAAGATCAGCTTGGCGCGTGCGGGCCCGACAAGGCCGACCATGCGAACCGGATCAGAAGGCTGGGGCAGGAACCCGAGTTTCATCACCGGGTAGAAGAATTTCGCCGTTGCCACCGCCAGCCTGAGGTCACAGGCCAACACCATTCCGAAAGCGCCCCCTGCAAGCGTACCGTTCAGCGCCGCAATCGACAAACCCGGGAAGGCTGCGATAGCCAGAGACAGACGCTCCCAGATCGGACTTGTCGCAAGACCCGCGCGCGCTTCGTCCAGATCGGCACCCGCC
>JBATMT010000575.1:0-3643 GCA_049289975.1 Paracoccaceae bacterium
CGTCCGAGGTCTGCACCCATTTCGCGGCGAAGAGCTGGCCTGCGGAAAGGTCAGCTTCCTTGTCGGCGACAAAGCGGAAGATACCGACATTGGTGCCGTCGTCGGTGATGTAGGCGGTTTTCTGGTCGGGCATGACGTTGGCAAGTTCGACCGAGACGCGGCCCATCGCGTGTTGCTTGGTCACGGTCGGCTCGCCTGCTTCGCTGACGGCGATTTCAGTCGGGAAGCCGTAGCGGTAGGGATTCACGGCGGCGCGGTATTCGTCCATCGTCATGGTTGCCGGGTCGAGGCCGAAGTAGCGGGCCATGCCAGTGACTTCATCGTCGTCGATGTCTGATACGGTGGCGGCGGTTTCCATCAGGCGGGCGTCTTGCGGATATTCCTCGGAGCCGAGGTGAGTGTTCCACGGCGTGACCGACCCGGCGCAGGGGTCCCAGAGGCCGCCGACCTTGGAGAAGTCGATGGGTTTGGTCGAGACCGGGGTCAGGTTGCCGTCGGCGTCTTGCGTCAGTTCGCTGAGATACATGGCGGCGGGGACGGTTTCGAAATGGGTGATCGAGAACAGCTTGCCGCCCACCGGCAGGAGCGACGTGAAGTCGGGCGCATTGGAATAGTCGGTGCCGTCTTGCGGGACGGGCTTGCCGGTCGCATCAAGGATCTGGCCGAACATCGCCTCGCCAACCTTGTCGCCCGAGCGGAAGAACGGGTGATAGGCGAGAGCGGTTTCGGTGCCGTCCATCGTGGCGCTTGCTGACACGGAGACCTGACGCTTGGCAGCGTCATCGGCGGGCGCGGCAACCGGCGCAAAGGTCAGATCGCCCGCGTGGGCGGCAAGGACCGTACCCGACAGGGCTGTCGCGGCAAGAAGGATGGATCGCAATGTCATGGAGAACCTCGGATGAAAGCGTTGAGAGCGTCGCAGCGGTTCTCTAACGCTGGCGCGTGACAGAAGGTTAACGCTTGCATGACGTTTCGACTATGGTTCAGGCGCGGGTCTTCCAGGCGAACCAGACCGCGACAAGGGCCAGCGCCACCGAAAGGACACGGCGCACGGTGCGTTCGCGGATGGGGTCTTCGAGCCAGATGCGGGCAGCACCGGCCGCGGTGACGATGGAGGCATGGATGGCGGTGGCGATTGCGACATAAATCAGCGAGAGCGTGATGGTCTGGCCAAGCAGGTGGCCGTCTGGCGAGACGAAGCCGGGCAGGACGGCGACGTAAAAGACAGCCGCCTTGGGGTTGAGGAGGTTGGTGATCAGGCCGCGTTCGAAATAGCGCAGGAGGTCAGAGCCGGGGGCCGCCAGCGTTTCGGCGGGGCCGTCGCCGTGCCAGCCGTCCCACGCCAGCCACAGAAGGTACAGCACGCCGCCCCAGCGGAGGCTTTGAAACAGAAGCGGCGAGGCATTGATCAGCGCGGCAAGTCCAAGAGCGGCGGCGATGCCGACAATGGCGAGGCCAAGGGCGACGCCTGCCACAGCCGCATAGCCGCGCTTGCGGCCATCGGTTGCGGCGACGAGCGCGAGGTAGGCCATGTTCGGGCCGGGCGTGACCTCGATGATCGCGGAGGTTACCGCGAAAGCGAGAAGTGTTTCGACGCTGAGATCGAAGAGTGCCATCAGGCTGTTACACCCACTTGGCCAGTGGCGGCAGGCTCATCAGGACAGCGTTGGCGTCGTGGCCGGTTTCGAGGCCGAACTTGGTGCCACGGTCATAGACGAGGTTGTATTCGGCATAGAGCCCCCGATGGATAAGCTGGGTGTCCTTGTCGGCATCCGACCACGGTGTCTTGCGGCGGCGTTCGGTGACGGGGAGGAAAGCGGGCAGGAACGCCTCGCCGACCGAGCGGGTAAAGGCGAAGTCGGCATCCCAGTCGCCGGTGTTCAGGTCATCGTAGAAGATGCCGCCAACACCACGGGCGCGGCCCCGGTGCGGAACGAAGAAATACTCGTCAGCCCATGCCTTGAAGCGTGCGAAATAGTCGGGTGCGTGGGCATCACAGGCGGCTTGCAGGGCGGCATGGAAATGCGCGGTGTCTTCGGCATATTCGATGCAGGGGTTGAGGTCAGAGCCGCCGCCGAACCACCAGGCGCCGGGCGTCCAGAACATACGGGTGTTCATGTGAACAGCGGGGGCGTGCGGGTTTTGCATGTGGGCGACGAGGCTGATGCCGGAGGCCCAGAAGCGCGGGTCATCCTCCATGCCGGGCACGCCGCGCGCGGCCATTGCCTTTTGCGCGCGCTCGCCCAGTTTGCCATGCACGGTCGAGACGTTGACTCCGATTTTTTCAAAGACGCGACCGCCCCGCATGACGCTCATCAGGCCGCCGCCAGCATCGCTGCCGTCTTCGCTGGCGCGGTGGGTGGGCGTGACTTCGAACCGTGCGGGAGGCTGGTCGGCGAGCGGGCCATCGGTTTGGGTGTCTTCCAGCGCTTCGAACGCGGCAACGATACGGTCGCGCAGGGTGCGGAACCACGCGGCGGCGTCGGATTTGCGGGATTCGAAAGCGTCGGTCGCCATGGGTGCTCCTGTGGAGAAGATTAAGCGCGTGCTAGCAGGTTTCAGCGGATCGAACCATATCAGGCGACGGGCGAAGCGGAAGGCGCTTGGCTTCATCTGACGAAGGTTTATCCTGTGGCGGCGCTGTATTGGACAGCGCATGAGTCCCGAGGTGTTGCCTGCCATGTCCCGTTCATTTTTTGTGCTGTCGTCCGTTCTGCTTTTGACACTTGCCGGGTGTTCCGAGCAGCAGATGTGCATCAACAAGGCCACACGCGAGGTGCGGACGCTGGACCGGTTGATCAACGAGAGCGAGATGAACCTTGCCCGCGGTTACCGGATGGAAGACGAGACGGTAATGTTCCATCGCTTTGTGGTGTGCGGGCCGGTCGGGCAAAACGGCAGGCCCTACATGTGCTTTGAGCCAGAGGAGCAGACGGTGCAGAGGCCGGTGCCGATTGACCCGACCGTCGAAAAGCGGACGCTGGCGAACATGAAAGCCAAGCGGGCGGCTTTGGTGAAGCCTGTCTCGGCGAGCGTCGCTGAGTGCAAGCTGGTCTATCCCGAGCAGTGACAGTGGGGCGATGAGGGGCCGGGCGCCGTGGTCGGGAGATGCCGCCCAAGGGTGCGCATCCCTTCCCCGGCATTGCCGCGCCAGATGATCAGGGCCGAATGATCAGAGCCGACCCACCGGGCGTTTCAGGGGGTGCGAGGCGACAAACAGCTTGAAACCGCCATCGGTCGCGATGGGAGTGACCTGCCGGAAGCTGGCGGTGAGCGCTTCCTCGTAGGGAAGGGTTCGGTTGGCGACCATGTAAAGCCGCCCTTGCGGGTGCAGGAGGCGGGCTGCGGCGCGGATGAAGGCGGCACCGAGCGCCGGTTCGGCGGCGCGTCCGGTGTGGAAGGGTGGGTTCATCACCACGAAATCGAGCGTATGTCCGGGAGCAAAGGTCGTGGCGTCGGACCAATGGAACGCGGCACGTTCGTCGGTGATGTTCTGGCGCGCACAGGCCAGTGCCTCTGCCTCGGCCTCGACCAGATGGAGGAGCTTGACGCCGGGGCGCGCCAACGTCTGGGCGGCGAGCCAGCCCCAGCCAGCGCCAAGATCGGCGCCCTTGCCCTTGAGGTCATGTGGCAGGTGCAGCGC
>JBATMT010000576.1:0-5274 GCA_049289975.1 Paracoccaceae bacterium
ATGCAGTGGTTCGTAATCTCCGATCTCGGCCTTACCACCATGAGCGGCACCGATGGCCTGCACGTCTTTGTCCGCGCCCTGTCGGATGCCTCCGCCAAGGCTGGCGTCAAGGCAACCCTCGTCTCGCGCGCCAACTCGGTCATAGGCTCCGTCGACACCGACGATCAGGGCTATGCCCACTTCCCCGCCGCAATGATCTCCGGCACGGGCGGCTCGGCCCCCGCGATGATCACCGTCGAGCAAGGCGAGGATTACTCGTTCCTTTCTCTCACCGATCCCGAATTCGACCTGTCCGACCGTGGCGTGACAGGCCGCGAGGCGGCACCAGCCATCGACGTATTCCTGTCAACCGACCGCGGCGCCTATCGCGCTGGCGAAACGCTGAACGCGACGATCCTCGCCCGCGACCCGAACATGACCGCCATCGAAGGCTTGCCACTGACTGTGCGTCTGATCCGCCCGGACGGCGTTGAGTATAACCGCGCGCTGGCGGAAGACGCAGGCGCAGGGGGCCGTGCCGTTTCCATGCCCATCGACGGCAGCGCCCCGCGTGGCACATGGCGGATCGAAGCCTTTGCCGAGAAGGACGGCCCGATCCTCGCATCCGAAGCGTTTCTCGTCGAAGATTTCCTGCCCGAGCGGATCGACTTCACGCTGAACCTGCCCGAAGGCCCGATGAAAATGTCGGACGGTGCCGAAATCGCCATCGCCGCCCGCTATCTCTTTGGCGCACCCGGTGCCGATCTCCCGGTAGAAGGTGACTATCGCTTGTCCGCGGCTGACGGGCTGGCCGACTACCCTGGCTTCCGCTTTGGCAAATATGACGAACCGTTCTCGACCTACTTCGATTCCATCTCGGAAACCGGCCCGACCGACCCCGACGGCAACGGCACTGCCTTTGTGACCTTGCCCGATCTGGGCGAAACCGCGAACCGTCCTCTGACCGCCCGCTTTGCCCTGCGCCTTACCGAAGGCTCTGGCCGTCCGGTCGAACGGACCATCGAACGGACGATCCTGCCCGACCTGCCGGTTATCGGCATAAAACCCGCCTTCAAGGATGATGTCGCCGCCGAAAACTCCGAAGCCGCCTTCGACCTGATCGCTGTCGGCCCCGATGGCAAGCGCGCGCCCCTCAAGGCGCACTGGTCGCTGAACCGGCTCGAAACCCACTACCAGTGGTACGCAATGTACGGCCAATGGAACTGGGACGTGACAACAACCCGCACCCGTGTCGCCCAAGGCGACGTCGATCTGGGTGCCGACGGTCCGGCCTCCATCGCGCCCAAGGTCGAATGGGGTAACTATGAACTGGTCGTCGAAAGCTCCGAGGGCGGTTATTCCATCGCCTCGACCAGCTTTTACGCCGGATGGTACGCGCCCGCCGACGCGGCACGTACGCCCGACACGCTTGACCTCGCTCTCGACAAGCCTGCCTACAAATCCGGCGACACCGCACATGTTCGCATCGTTCCACGGGCAGCAGGCGTGGCACTTGTGTCTGTCGTCTCCAACCACTTGATCGCCATGAAGGCAGTTGAAGTGAAAGAAGGCGAAAATACCATCGACATCCCGGTCACCGACGACTGGGGCGCTGGGGCCTATGTCACCGCTTCGGTTCTGCGCCCGATGGACGCGGCGGCTGGCCGCACGCCATCCCGCGCGCTCGGGCTGTCCTATGCACCTGTCGACCCCGGAGCGCGCAAGCTGGCCGTCGCCATCGAAGCCGCGCCCGAATCCGACCCGCGCGGCCCGCTCCCCGTCGCCGTCAAGGTCGATGGCATCACGGCTGGTGAAAAGGCCTACGTCACGCTCGCTGCTGTCGATGTCGGCATCCTCAACCTTACCGCCTACACCCCGCCTGACCCGGAAGGTCACTATTTCGGCCAGCAAAAACTCGGAATGGCCATCCGCGATATCTATGGCCGCCTGATCGATGGCCAGAACGGCGCAATGGGCGTCGTGCGCTCCGGCGGCGACGCAGGTGGGGCCAAGCTCAAATCCCCCCCACCGACCGAAGAACTGGTTGCCTACTTCTCTGGCCCGATCGAGGTTGGTGCGGATGGCTACGCCCGCACCGAATTCACCCTGCCCAGCTTCAACGGCACGGTCAAACTGATGGCCGTCGCATGGTCGAAGACCGCCGTGGGCGAAGCCAATCAGGACGTTCTCGTCCGCGACCCGGTCGTCGTCACCGCCTCGGTGCCGCGCTTCCTCGCACCGGGCGACGCCTCGACACTCAGGCTCGAGATCGTGCACGCCACCGGCCCCTCGGGCCGCATGGGCCTCGACGTGACCGCTGATGGCCTGTCGCTCGGCCAGTCCCCCTCCGGCGTCGACCTTGCCGACAAGGCCAAGGCCACACTGTCGGTTCCGCTGAATGCCTCCGATGGCGAAGGCATCGCCACCATCAGGGTCGCGCTGACCACTCCGGCAGGCAAACAACTGATCAAGACCCTGACCATCCCGGTTCAGGCCAACGATCCCGAAATCTCGCGCCAAAGCCAGTTCACGCTGGCCTCCGGTAAGGACTTCACCCTCGACGCCAACATCTTCGACGGCTTCGTGCCCGGCTCCGGCAAGGCCACGCTCGCGCTTGGTCCCATCGCCCGCTTCAACGCGCCGGGCATCCTCGCCGCGCTCGACCGCTATCCCTATGGCTGCACCGAGCAGATGACCTCCAAGGCCCTGCCGCTCCTCTACTTCGAGGAAGTCGCCACCGCGATGGGCTCCGGCGATACCGAGGGCATCCGTGACCGCGTCCAGCAGGCCATCGGCGAGATTCTCCTCAACCAATCGTCGAACGGCGCCTTCGGCCTGTGGTACCCGGATTCCGGCGACCTCTGGCTCGATGCCTTCGTCACCGACTTCCTCAGCCGCGCCAAGGCGCTTGGCTACAAGGTGCCGGACGTGGCCTTCCGCAACGCGATGGACAATCTGCGAAACCAGATCAACTACTCCGCAGACTTCGACTCCAACGGTGGCCCAGTCGCCTATGCACTCATGGTTCTCGCCCGCGAAGGCGCTGCTGCGATGGGCGATCTGCGCTACTACGCCGACGTCAAGGCCGACGCCTTCGATACGCCCATCGCCGCCGCCCAACTTGGCGCGGCACTTGCCTCCTACGGCGACCAGACCCGCGCCGACGCCATGTTCAAACGCGCCGCCGACATGGTCGCACAAGTGAACCTGTCCCAACCCGAAGCACAGGTCTGGCGCGCCGACTATGGCACCAACCTCCGCGACGCGACTGCCGTTCTGGCTCTCGGGACCGAGGCCGGCTCGACCGCCTTCAACGCCGACCGGCTTGGTCAGTCGGTGGCAGCCGGCCTTCTCAGCCGCCAGCTTTCCACGCAGGAGGCGACATGGGCGCTCCTTGCCACTCATGCCAGCCTCGCCAACAAGGGTGCCGAAAGCTTCTCCATCAACGGCGACCCCGTCACCGGCCCGCTCGTCCGGGTGATCGAGGATCAGACCGCAGGCGGCGCCGAACAGGTAATTTCCAACACCGGCAAGGCCGACAGCACGCTGACGCTGACCACCTTCGGCGTCCCCGTGACGCCTGAACCCGCTGGCGGCAACGGCTACAAGATCACCCGTAGCTGGTACACGATGGATGGCGAGCCGGTCGACCTGGCCGTCGTCCCGCAAGGCACGCGCATGGTCGCGGTGATCGAGGTCACACCGCTTGGCTCCGGCGAAGCGCGGCTCATGGTCAACGATCCGCTCCCCGCCGGGTTCGAGATCGACAACCCGAACCTCATCCGTGGCGGTGACATCGCCGCGCTCGATTGGCTGACCACCGCCGAGGACACCCGCACCACCGAGTTCCGGCAAGAGCGCTTCCTTGCCGCCATTGACTGGACCTCGACCGAGCCTTTCCGGCTGGCCTACATCGTCCGCGCCATTTCGCCCGGCACCTACCATCTGCCCGCAGCAAGCGTCGAGGACATGTACCGCCCGGACTACCGCGCCCGCACCGACGCGGGCAGCGTGACAGTGACGGAGTAGCCATGCCCCCGGTCGTTCCGTCCACGGCCAAAACCCTGCTGCGCGAGGCGACGGCCTCGCGCCAACTGCGATGACCGCCCACCGGCTTTTTCTTGCAGTTGTCCTGCTCCTGTCCTTCGCCACTGGCAGGGACTTCCTTGACGACTGGGTGAACCGGACCGTTCTGCCGCCGCTCGTCACCGATACCTCGGTCGAGGTGCTGGACCGCAACGGCCAGCTTCTGCGCGCCTTCACCGTGGCGGACGGCCGCTGGCGGCTGGAACCCGGCACGGTTGACCCGCTGCTGGTGCAAATGCTCGTCGCCTACGAGGATCGCCGATTCTACGACCATTCGGGTGTCGACCCGGTGGCCATCGCCCGCGCCGCAGGGCAGGCCGCCCTGCACGGTCGCATCGTCTCGGGCGCATCCACCCTCACCATGCAGGTTGCCCGACTTCTGGAAGACAGCGGCACCGGCGCATGGCAAGGCAAGATCCGCCAGATGCGGCTCGCCCTCGCGCTGGAACGCCACCTGACCAAGGACCAGATCCTTGATCTATACCTGCGCATAGCGCCCTATGGCGGCAATCTCGAAGGCATCCGCGCCGCCTCGCTTGCCTATTTCGGCAAGGAACCGCGCCACCTGACGGCAGCGGAGGCAGCACTTCTGGTCGCCATCCCGCAATCGCCCGAAACCCGCCGCCCGGACCGTAACCACGTTGCAGCGGGAGAGGCCCGCACAAGAGTGCTGGAGCGAATGCGCGGGGCAGGGGTCTTGACCGACGAAAAGGTCAGCGCCGCCGAGACCGAGCTCATTCCGTCCGAACGACGCACCTTCCCCGAACGTGCCGCACTCCTTGCCGAACGGCTCCGCGCCGGGAACCCGCTGGAACGCCGCTTCCTCACCACCATAGACGGCGAACTTCAGGCTTCGCTCGAAAGACTTGCCTCGCAATCCGCCGGACGCGGCGGCGACCGGCTCTCCATCGCCATTGTCGTGGCCGATCATCACACCGGCGAGATCCTTGCCTCGGTCGGCACCGCCGACTGGGGCGACGACCGCCGCACCGGTTTCGTTGACATGACGCAGGCCCTGCGCTCTCCGGGCTCTACGCTGAAACCGTTTGTCTATGGCCTTGCCTTCGACGAGGGCCTTGCCCACCCCGAAACCCTGATCGACGACCGCCCCGTGGCCTTCGGCACCTATGCCCCGCAGAACTTCGACCGCCAGTTCCGAGGCACGATTTCGGTACGCGAGGCGCTTCAGCAATCGCTCAACATCCCGGT
>JBATMT010000577.1:0-2731 GCA_049289975.1 Paracoccaceae bacterium
GTCATAGCCTTCGTCGATCAGCGCCTTGACCTCGGACTCTATCATCTTCTTGGTTTCCGCAGAAACCGAGAATCCGGCCGTATTACCCTGATAGCCTTCATGCGCCTCGGCATAGTCGATGTTGCCGACCTTGTCGGACATGCCCCAGCGCATGACCATGGCGCGCGCGATGGCCGACGCCTGCTGGATATCGCCAGCCGGACCGTTCGACACACGCTCTTCGCCCCACTTGATGATCTCGGCGGCCTTGCCAGCCATCGTCATGGTGATCTTCTGCTGGGCCTCGTCCTTGTGGTAGTTCAGCCGGTCAATCTCGGGCAGGCTGACAACCATGCCAAGCGCACTGCCGCGCGGAATGATCGTGGCCTTGTAGACCGGATCGCACAGCGGTAACGCCATGCCGACAATGGCGTGGCCAGCCTCGTGATAGGCGGTCATTTCCTTTTGCTCGGGCGTCAGGACCATGCTGCGGCGCTCGACGCCCATCATGACCTTGTCCTTGGCATTCTCGAAATCATCCATCGTCACGAAGCGACGGCCATAGCGGGCGGCCATCAGCGCAGCCTCGTTCACGAGGTTTGCAAGATCGGCACCCGAAAAGCCGGGCGAACCGCGCGCGATCAGGCGCAGGTCGACATCGGGGCCAAGCGGCACCTTGCGAGCGTGCACCGTAAGGATTTTTTCGCGGCCCTTGATATCGGGGTTCGGCACATGGATCTGGCGGTCAAAACGACCGGGACGCAGCAGCGCCGGGTCCAGAACATCGCGCCGGTTGGTCGCCGCGACGATGATGATGCCCTCGTTGGCCTCGAAACCGTCCATCTCGACCAGAAGCTGGTTCAGCGTCTGCTCGCGTTCGTCATTGCCACCGCCGAAGCCTACACCGCGCGAACGGCCCACGGCGTCGATCTCGTCGATGAAGACGATACAGGGCGCGTTTTTCTTGGCCTGCTCGAACATGTCGCGCACACGGCTTGCGCCGACGCCCACGAACATCTCGACAAAGTCAGAACCCGAGATGGTGAAGAACGGCACGCCAGCCTCGCCAGCGATCGCACGGGCAAGAAGCGTCTTACCGGTACCGGGCGGGCCAACCAGCAATGCGCCTTTCGGGATCTTTCCACCAAGGCGCGAGAATTTTTGCGGGTTACGCAGGAACTCGACGATTTCCTCAAGCTCTTCCTTGGCCTCGTCGATGCCTGCCACGTCATCAAACGTCACGCGGCCATGCTTTTCGGTCAGAAGTTTCGCGCGCGATTTGCCAAAGCCCATCGCCCCGCCCTTACCGCCGCCCTGCATGCGGTTCATAAAGAACACCCACACGCCGATCAGAACGATGAACGGCAACCAGACGCCCAGCATCGACAGAAGGCCCGACTGCGTCTGCTTTTCGGCGCGCACATCAACATTCTTGGAAATCAGCTTGTCGACCAGCGTCGTGTTGATCTGTTCGCCTTCCGGCTTGATCGTCAGATAGCGGGTGCCGTCCGACGTCTTTACCGCCAACTGCTCGCCGTCCATGTCAACGCTTGACACTTCACCTGCGTCTACCTTGCGGATGAAATCGGAATAGCTGAGCGTCTGGGCACTCATCGTCGCCTGATTACCGCTGAAAAGTTGGAACAGCGCCAGGATCAGAAGGAACAGAACGACCCAGAAGGCGATGTTTCTCGCGTTGCCCAAAGGAACTCTCCTCAGTTGTGTACCCGCCTGGCAAATGCCGAGTGACGGGCTTTTGTATAAAATAGAGATAAGACGGGCAGGTTCAATGCACGATTAGCGTACTTATGAAATCCTCTTTGCCGCAGGTCAGTTTTACTGTCCAACCGTGCGAATTTCCGGCAATAGGGGCAGCCACAAGTCGCTCATCCTGCCAGATCGAGGGTGAAGACAGCACCGTCGGGCGCGGCAGACCTGCCAATCGCCAGTCCGGGCACTGGGCCAACCCGGTTTCCGACAGGGCTTGCACCGTCAGACCAGAGGCCTGCGGACCGGAAATCTGCCACCTTCCGTCCCACAATCCCGCGCCGACACTCACGGGCTTGCCAACGGCCGCCAACTCGCGTGTCACACGGATGGTGGCAAGGCGCGGCATCACAAGACAACCCTGAAGCGTCGCGCGCCGCCCCTTGCCGATGCGATCCATCACATCGGCCAGCGCCGAAAATCTTGGGCGATAGTCCGACCGGCTGACCCAGCCAAGCGCATGCGCCAAGAGCCGCAGCCGGGTTTCTTCCGGCGCACCGTCAAATCGGTCGCGCTGGATGACAACATCCCCCGCCTCGATTTCCACAGCCTCTTGCGCCAGCGCCACTGCCGCCGCATCCAGCACATCCCGCGCTCGCCGCATCCGCGCCGCTGTTTCGACCAGACCTTCCACCGTGACGCCAAGCGGCTCAAGCACGCGCAACGCCTGCCGGACCTTCACCCGGTCATAGGCCGTATCGTCGTTCGTCGGATCATCTGCCCACGCGACACCACGCGCCCTGAGCCACACGCGCAGATCTTCCCGCCGCGCCTGCAAAAGCGGCCGCACCCACAGCAGACCGTCTGCCTCGCGGCGCTCTGCCATTCCGGACAGCCCATCAACACCAGACCCACGCGCCAGCCGCATCAACACCGTCTCGGCTTGATCCTCGAACGTATGGCCCAGCGCGACCGTGCCCACGCCCAGCCCCTTGGCCCAGCCTGCCAGCAACTCATAGCGTGCCCGGCGCGCGCGGTCCGAAAG
>JBATMT010000578.1:0-2595 GCA_049289975.1 Paracoccaceae bacterium
CGTGAAATGCGTCATGTCACCTCCCTCAGTTCGGCCCCCGCTGGGTAAGCCGCTTTACGTTCGACCGCGTCTTGCGGCGCACCGGAGCAAGGGCCGCCGAAGCCGCCCGTGCCGGACTCGCGCCCCGCATCAGCGCGCCTGTCAGAGCCATGCCGCTTTGCTGCATGGCTTCCGCCTTCTCGGACCACATCCGCTCCGACTCACCGGGACCGAGGTTCCAGAACCCCAGCAGCCCAAGCGTACGCATTGCGATCACAGTTTGCGCCTCGGCCAGCATCATTCCCATCGACACCGAGGCCCTCATTGCCTCGACCACCGGATTGCGCGCCATGATATCTCCTTTCGGAAGATTGAAACTCAATACCTGACATGGTCCGCAGACAGGCTTTTGTAAGGGGACATGAAAAATGCGCCAAAGACAAGCGCCAACGGGGCTGCGGACTGGATTGGCGACACAAGATCGTGTAGGGCGCGGAGCCATGACAAACCGCTTCACGCTCCGCCGCCCCGACGACATGCACCTGCATCTGCGCGATGGCGCCATGCTGGCCGCCGTCCTGCCCGAATCCGCCCGCCATTTTGCACGCGCGATCATCATGCCGAACCTCGTGCCGCCGGTGGTGACGGGTGCGCAGGCCGCTGCCTATCGCGAGCGCATACTTGCGGCTCTGCCCGCGGGCATGTCGTTTCAGCCCTTGATGACGCTCTATCTGACCGAGGCGACCGATCCGGCCGATGTCGCCGCCGCCCATGCCTCGGGCCTCGTCAAAGCCGTCAAGCTATACCCCGCGGGGGCCACCACAAATTCTGCATCCGGCGTGCGCGATTTCGACAAGGTGCGCGGCGTATTGGAGAAGATGGCCGAGATCGGTCTGCCGCTGTGCGTACATGGCGAAGTGACCGACCCGTCCGTTGACATTTTCGACCGCGAAGCGGTGTTCATCGACCGCGTACTTGATCCGGTCCGCCGCGCCACGCCGGGCCTGCGCGTGGTGATGGAGCATATCACAACCGAGGAGGGCGTGGCCTATGCCAGCGCCGGCGGTGATGATCTGGCAGCCACCATCACCACCCACCACCTGGTCATCAATCGCAACCACATCCTCGTCGGCGGGATCAGGCCGCACTACTATTGCCTGCCAATCGCCAAGCGCGAAAAGCACCGCCTGACTTTGCGCAAGGCCGCCACTTCAGGAAGTCCGCGCTTCTTCCTTGGCACTGACAGCGCCCCCCATGCGGATCACCTTAAGGAGCATGCGTGCGGCTGCGCCGGTTGCTTCACGGCAACGAACACCATGTCGATCCTCGCACAGGTCTTTGAAGAAGAAGGCAAGCTTGACCGGCTCGAGGCGTTCACCTCGCTCAATGGCGCCGCCTTCTATCGCCTGCCCCTGTCCGGGCAAATGCTTACGCTGACGAAAGGCGATGCGGTCACCTACCCGGCCAAGATCGACACAGACGTCGGTCCGGTCACGGTATTCGAGCCCGGTTTCACGCTGAACTGGCGTGTCGAAGATTGAACTTTCGGCCGCGGCACCCTATCCCGCGCTGACATTACCCGCCGTATGCCCTGAACGCTCCGCGGGGGGTATTTTTGGTCGAAGAATGAGGAAGGTCCGCCCATGATCCCGTCAGGTTTCCCGCCCAAGGAAGAAATCGCCCGGCTGACGGCGCGTATGCTTCTGGAGATCAAGGCCGTTCACTTCAATGCCGAGACACCCTTCAAGCTTGCCTCCGGCCTGCCGTCGCCGACCTACATCGATTGCCGCAAGCTGATCAGCTACCCACGAATCCGCTCGACTTTGATGGACTTCCTGTCCGTCACCGTCATGCGCGACGCGGGCTTCGAGGCATTCGACAATATCGCGGGCGGCGAAACAGCAGGTATTCCCTTTGCTGCAATGGTCGCCGAACGACTGGCCCTGCCGATGACCTATGTGCGCAAGAAGCCCAAGGGTTATGGCCGCAACGCCCGGATCGAAGGTGCGATGACCGAGGGCGAGCGGGTGCTTCTGGTCGAGGATCTGACAACCGACGGCGGATCGAAACTTTCGTTCGTCGATGCAATCCGCGAAACCGGTGCGACATGTGCCCACACGGCAGTGATCTTCTATTACGGCATCTTTCCGGAGACTGTGTGCAAATTGGCCGAACATGGCATCAGCCTGCACTACCTGTGCACATGGTGGGACGTTCTCGCCGAAGCGCGGACACAGGGGTCATTCGACAAGAAGACACTCGACGAGGTCGAGGAGTTTCTGACCAATCCCCGCCCTTGGCAGGAAGCCCGCCGGGCGGAATAGCGCCGGACGCTGCGTCGTCTGGCAAGAAGTTGTGGGCGGTTCTGGGGACAAGTGCGCCGTCGAATCGCTCACGAAAAGGTAAGCCTGCAAACGATCAAACTGTGGTAGGATCGACAAAGCTGACCACATCTGCATGTGGAATTCGAGCCGATTGCCGGATACGAGAGTTTCCGGCATTCAGGCTCGGGGACAAGAAAAAGAGCTGAGGAATGAGCGAAATCGCCACATTGCGGCAAATGCTGCCTGCGACGCAGACGGCAGAGGGAGAGCCGCTTCCACATAATATCGAGGC
>JBATMT010000579.1:0-7573 GCA_049289975.1 Paracoccaceae bacterium
GGATACCTTCCTGCAAGTCATACTCAGCCGGGTGACAGAGGCTGCCGGTTCAGTGTTGATGGCGACATTGTCAGACGCCACGCAACTCAAGACGCTGGAAGCACAGTTCGTGCAGAGCCAGAAAATGCAGGCAATCGGGCAGCTTGCTGGCGGTGTTGCACATGATTTCAATAATCTGCTGACCGCGATTTCCGGCCATTGCGACCTGCTGCTCTTGCGTCACACGCCCACCGATCCGGACTATGCCGACCTGACCCAGATCGCCCAGAACGCTAATCGCGCGGCGAGCCTTGTGGGACAGTTGCTGGCCTTCTCGCGTAAGCAGACGCTGCGACCTGCCATCATAGATCTGCGCGACATTCTGTCCGATCTGACGCATCTCCTGAATCGGCTTGTAGGAGAGAAGGTGCAACTGTCGTTGGCCCACGATCCGTCCCTGCGGCCGATCCGTGCCGACAAACGACAGCTAGAGCAGGTGCTGATGAACCTTGTGGTCAATGCCCGCGATGCCATGGCCGATGGCGGCAAGATCGAGATTTCAACAGAGAACCTGACCTTGCAGGCTGATCAGCGCCTTGGCCGGGCGACGCTGCCTGCCGGCAACTATGTTGTGGTCAGGGTCTGTGACGAAGGCGCGGGGATTTCGGCGGAGATACTCGACAAGATATTCGAGCCTTTCTTTACCACCAAGCGGCCCGGCGAAGGGACGGGACTTGGCCTTTCGACCGCTTACGGGATCATCAAGCAGACCGGCGGTTACATTTTCTGCGAATCGCTCATTGATGTCGGGACGACATTCTCCCTTTATTTTCCAGCCTATGACCGTCCTGATGCGCCGTTGGTGCAGCCTCCCGCCGCAACTGTGCGCCGTGTCGGGCCCATCGGCGAAGGCGTGGTCTTGCTTGTCGAAGACGAGGCTCCGGTTCGCGCTTTTGCCAGCCGTGCGCTCAAGATGCGCGGCTATTCCGTCATCGAGGCATCGAACGCAGAAGAGGCTCTGGACGTGCTGAAGGATACATCGCTGATGGTCGATGTCTTCGTAACTGATGTGATCATGCCGGGTATGGATGGGCCAAGCTGGGTGCGGGAGGCATTGAAGGATCGGCCGAATACTCGCGTGGTCTTCGTATCGGGATATTCCGAAGAGGGGCTGGCCGAAGAGCGGGACCGGATACCGAATTCGGTTTTTCTACCCAAGCCCTTCTCGCTGGGCGAACTCACAGCGACGGTGCAAAACCAGTTGCAATAGGGGGTAAACCGGGGTGGTACGACCCGCCGCTCGGGTGTTTGCTTGCCGGTTTGGTCAGAAGTGCCGCAGTTATTCCAGCGAATTGTAGATCGCATAGTCCTGCTCGAAGCGCTCGGTCAGGCGTGCCCTGACGTCTGCGGGCAGGTCGGTCTGACCAGCGGGCGAGACATTCAGACGCGGCAATACGATTTCATAATCGAGCCTGTCTTCCAGAAACTCGACGAACTGCTCGATCTTTTCATATCGGAACAGGCGGTCGACCGCGACATTGCCTTGCGGATCGCAGAGGAATCCGGCCTGCGAGCCAACATCCATGTTCCGCGCTACAGGACTTGTCAGATAGCCCTCTGCGGCGGCTGCGAAGTCCAGACCGCGGGTCGAGCGGTCTTTTTCACCTAGCTCATCGCGCTTGCGGTACCGATACCAGCTTCCCAGCCAGTCGATCGGTTCGCGCATCAGCGCGATGGTCGTGAACTTCTCGCCAGCGCGGGCTTCCAGATAGGGGCCATAGCTTGTTCGGAAGTCGTGCGCCGGCATGTGCTTGAGTTCGGGAGGGCGGCGGATTGCGACGTGTGCAAGCGATTCGAGCGCAGTCTCGATCGAGGTCGATCCGGTCTTTGGTGTGGACAGAAAGACCAGACGTTCTTTCCAGAAGATCAACATGTTGGCGCGCACCCAAGGTTCACAAGCATTTCGCAGGGTTTCCTAGCCGTTCTGCACAAAGGGGCCAAGCGTAAACCGGATGTTAGCTTTGCGTCCGCAAGGTGGGTCATCAGATTTCCATTGTAATGTTCTCTTTTTGATCTCATATAGATGAGAACAAGAGGCGAACACAGGCAAAGATTGCTGCCCCGCAAGGGGTGTGAAATAAGGAACCGGGACAAATGGCAGCGGCAAATCTTTTCGACATGAATGACAAGCGAAACAGCGACAAACAAAAGGCGCTCGACAGTGCGCTGGCCCAGATCGAACGGCAGTTCGGCAAGGGTTCGATCATGCGCCTCGGCGCGGGCAACCTGGCGCTCGACATCGAGGCAACCTCAACAGGTTCGCTCGGGCTCGACATTGCCCTTGGCATCGGTGGCCTGCCGAAAGGCCGGATAATCGAGATCTACGGGCCGGAGTCTTCGGGCAAGACGACGCTGACGCTGCATGTCGTGGCCGAAGAACAGAAGAAGGGCGGCGTGTGCGCCTTTGTCGACGCTGAACATGCGCTCGACCCGCTTTATGCCAAGAAGCTTGGCGTCAATCTGGAAGAACTGCTGATCTCGCAACCCGACACTGGTGAACAGGCGCTCGAAATCGTCGATACGCTGGTGCGGTCGGGCGCGGTCAGCCTCGTCGTTATCGACTCCGTTGCTGCGCTGACGCCCAAGGCCGAGCTTGAGGGCGACATGGGTGATGCTACGGTGGGTGCCCAGGCCCGTTTGATGAGTCAGGCCATGCGCAAGCTGACTGCCTCGATCAGCCGGTCGAACTGCATGGTAATCTTCATCAACCAGATCCGTATGAAAATCGGTGTGATGTTCGGCAGCCCTGAAACTACGACTGGCGGCAACGCTCTGAAATTCTATGCCTCGGTGCGTCTCGACATCCGCCGGATCGGCGCGATCAAGGACCGCGAAGAGGTTGTGGGCAACGCGACGCGGGTGAAGGTCGTAAAGAACAAGGTGGCGCCCCCCTTCAAGCAGGTCGAGTTCGACATCATGTACGGCGAAGGGATATCGAAGACCGGCGAGTTGGTCGATCTTGGCGTCAAGGCCGGTGTTGTCGAGAAATCGGGCGCTTGGTATTCGTTCGGCGACGAGCGTATCGGACAGGGCCGTGAGAATGCCAAACAGTTCCTGAAGGATCACCCAGACGTGGCGCAGGCCATCGAAGACAAGATCCGTGCCGGGCACGGGCTAGACTTCACAGCATCGCCAGAAGAAAGCGATGCAGACGTCATGGAAAGCTAAGGCTTTGCACAGAATAAAGAAGGCCAGGGATTACCCTGGCCTTTTTCGTTTCTATCAAGGGTTCAACTTTGAACCTGCACTCTGATCCTAGCTGCGCACCTTGGTGACAATCTCGCGCATTGCATCTAGCGGCACATAGCCGCGCAGCATCTCGTCGCCCAGAACGAAGGTAGGCGTGCCGGAGATCTGCAGCCGCTGCGCGAGCGCGTGGTTGGCGGCAATCACTTTTTCCACCTCAGGTGAGGACATAGCCGCCATGATCGGTGCCGGATCAATGCCAAGGTCGGTGGCGAAGGCGGCCAGCGTGTCATTGGTCACGTCGCCACGGAAGCTTTCGTAAAAGCCTGCGTTGATCTTCTGGTAGGCCTCGGGTCCTGCAACCTGCAAGGCCGCCACGGCGAAGCGGGCGGCAATCAGGGATTCTTCGCTGAGGATCGGGAATTCCTTGACCACATAGCGGATGTCGCCATCGCTTTTCACCAGTTCAGCCACGTCGGCATGGGCCTTTCGGCAGTAACCGCACTTATAGTCGATGAATTCGACCAGCGTCAGGCTGCCTTGCAGGTTGCCTCCGACGAAACTTGCCGGGTCGGCAAAAATTTCATTGGCATTGGCGGCGATCAACGCATGATCGCCTTTGGCCTGTTCGGCCGCTTGCTTGTCCTGAAGAGCGTTCGACACGTCGATCAGGAGTTCAGGATGTTCGAGTAAATATGCCTTAACCTCGGCGCGGAAGGCCTCCCGTTCTGCATCCGTCATCGCGGTCAGATCGAAAGCATCGGCGGAAAGCGGGCTAAGAAGCGCGGCGGCAAGGGTCAGGGAAAGCAGTCTCATCGTTGGCCTTTCGGGCAGGGCGCGGGCGTGCCGGCAGTTTGGACCATCTGTGCCAGAAGTGACTGTGCTGGCAAGGCCGGATCGGTCACTTTCTGCGAGTACGCGCCAGACCATTGACCTTGACGGGCAGGGCTGGAATGAACAGGCAGGCGGGACCGATGGCCAACATCGGCGGCAGAATAGGAAAAGACCTGTGCGCGCATCAAGACGGGGAATGGTCGATCCCTTCATTGTGATGGATGTGATGGAGGCCGCGCGAGCCGCGGAGGCCACCGGGCGGCATATCATCCATATGGAGGTCGGGCAGCCCTCGACGCCCGCTCCTGCCATCGCTCGGGCCGCGCTAGCGCGGGCAATGGAGACAGATGCTCTTGGCTATACGGTGGCGCTGGGGCTTCCGGAGTTGCGGGCCGGGATCGCTGATCTTTATCGTCGCTGGTATGGCGTCAATCTTGACCCGGAGCGGGTGATTGTAACCGCTGGATCATCGGCTGCGTTCCTGCTGGCCTTTAGCGCCCTGTTTGATGCAGGCGACCGAGTGGCATTGGGAGAGCCGGGCTATCCGTCTTACCGGCAAATCCTGAAAGCTCTTTCGCTCACACCTGTCGGCATTCCGACAAACGCCGACGACCGTTACCAACCACGCGCCGACATGATCCCCGACGATGTGCAGGGGTTGATTGTTGCGTCTCCGGCAAACCCGTCTGGCACGATGCTTGACCGTCAACATCTTGCGGCGTTGATGGCCAAAGCCGAGGCCAAAGACGTGTCGTTCGTCTCTGACGAGATTTATCACGGACTGCACTATGAAGACCGCGCGGTTTCGGCGCTGGAGATCTCGGATCAAGCCTATGTGATCAACTCGTTTTCAAAGTATTTCTCGATGACTGGTTGGCGGATCGGTTGGATGGTGGTTCCTGCTGATCATGTGCGCATTGTCGAGCGTCTGGCGCAGAACATGTTCATCTGTCCGCCACACGCCAGTCAGGTGGCGGCCTTGGCAGCGCTGGACGCGGTGGACGAACTGGAGGCCAATCGCGCGGTCTATGTAAGGAATCGGCGGCTGATGTTGGAAGGACTGCCCAAGGCCGGGTTCACGCGTATTGCACCGCCGGACGGGGCCTTTTACATCTATGCTGATGTGTCTGACCTGACGGCCGACAGCAGGGCGCTGGCGGCTGAAATTCTTGACAAGGCCGGGGTAGCGGTGACGCCAGGCCTCGACTTTGATCCGGTGCGCGGGGCGCAGACACTGCGGTTCTCCTATGCACGATCAAGCGCAGACATTGCCGAAGGATTGCAACGGCTTGCCGCATGGGCGGAGGCGCGGCGATGAGGCTTTGCGGTGCGCTTCTGACGCTTTGTTCAGTGGTGTGGCTCGCATTGGTGGGACCGTCCGTTGCGCAGACCGGCGATCTGAACGCGTTGGCGCAACTTGATCCAATGGCGTCTAGCGTCATGGATCGGGGACAGGGGGTCAAGGTGGTGTTGGCCGTCTCGAAGGCGGTTCCCTATCGGATCAGCTTCATGGACAACCCGCCGCGGCTTGTCGTTGACTTTCATGAGGTTGATTTCACCGGCGTCGCCCCGGCAAGCGCCGACAAGTCCGATCATGTGCGGCAACTGCTGTGGGGCCCCTTCCTGTCGGGTTGGTCGCGGATGGTCGCGGTCATGGACATTCCGCAACGGTTGCTGAGTGCCGAGGAGATAGTGACCGACGACGGTGGTGCCGTGATTACCCTTATCTTGGCACCGACGACGCCCGCTGATTTCGCTGCGCGCATCAAGGCTGCAGAGGCGGAGCCGCCCGCTGCGGATTGGGCTCTGCCGAAGGCTGCCGTGGTCGATCAGCCGATCCGCAGACAGGTGGGCGACAGGCCACTGCGGGTGGTGCTTGATCCTGGTCATGGTGGTATCGACCCGGGTGCCGAAGCGGGTGGCACAACCGAGGCCAAGGCGATGCTGGGCTTTGCTCTCGAACTGGCCGAAGTCTTGCGCCGCGCCGGGATGACGGTTGAACTGACGAGGGTGAACGATGTGTTCGTGCCGCTTGAAACGCGAATTTCGGTGGCGCGTGCCGCCGGTGCTGATGTGTTCTTGTCGCTTCATGCCGATGCCTTGGCCGAAGGCGAGGCGACGGGAGCCACGGTCTACAAGCTGGCGGCAAAGGCCAGCGATGCGGCATCGGCGCAACTGGCCGAGCGGCATGACAGAACCGACCTCTTGGCCGGGATCGACCTGACCGCAAGCGACGACGAGGTGGCGGGCGTGCTTATGGATCTGGCGCGGATAGAAACCGGCCCGCGTGCCGACAGTCTGGCACAGGCACTGGCCACCGCCATTCAGGCGCGCAACATCCGCATGCATCACCATCCCATTCAGGAGGCGGCCTTCTCGGTGTTGAAGTCGGCCGACATCCCTTCACTTCTGCTTGAGGTCGGTTTCCTGTCGTCTGCCAAGGACCGCGACCGATTGGCCGACCCGGTCTGGCGCGCGTCGATGGCCGATGCGATTCTGGCGGCATTGCAGGCTTGGGCCATGACGGACGCGGCAGAGGCGCGTTTGCTGAGGCAATGAGGCGATGCTTCGCCTGTCGTGATAATTCCCCCCAAGTCTCTTTGACCCTCGCGCGTCCAAGGGGTAAGAGAGATCGCGTCAGCGTTGAGGTGCACCCTTGATCCGTTTTATCACGTCGTTCTTCGGCGGCCTGTTCAGTTGGGTCGTCACAGCGCTCTTTTTCGGGGCGCTGGTGGTCGGCGCTGTCTTCTGGGTTTATTCGCGCGACCTGCCGGACTATGAATCCCTGGCCAATTACACGCCAAAGACCATCAGCCGCATCTATTCGGGCGAAGGCAAACTGATGGACGAGTTTGCCACCGAACGACGTATCTTTGCGCCGATCGAGGATGTTCCCGATGTGGTGAAATGGGCGTTCATCTCGGCGGAAGACAAGAATTTCTACACTCACAAGGGCTTCGATGCGCGCGGCATAATTGCTGCGGCGTTCGAGGCGGTGAAATCACGCGGCAAGAACGTGCGCGGCGCGTCGACGATTCCGCAGCAAGTTGCCAAGAATTTCCTTCTGTCGGGCGACCGTACCGCCGAACGCAAGATCAAGGAACTGATCCTGTCAACCCGGCTGGTGCAGGCGCTGCCCAAGGACAAGATCCTTGAACTGTACCTCAACGAGATCGACCTTGGCTTCCAGTCGTTCGGTGTCGCATCGGCGGCGCAGACCTATTTCAACAAGACGCTAAGCGAACTGACGCCGGAGGAGGCCGCCTATCTGGCCGCTCTGCCGAAAGCGCCCTACAGCTATCACCCGGTCAAGCAGAAGGAAGCCGCGATTGCGCGGCGGAACTACGTTCTGGGCGAGATGTTCCAGAACGGTTACCTGACCAAGGAACAGTATGACAGCGCCGTCGCCGCGCCGCACAAAACAGTCCAGAACGGCGATTACCCGTCTTTCAAGTCGGGTCTGCCGCCGCGTGACTATTTCACCGACGAGATTCGCCGCCAGCTGTCAAAGAGC